>JBFGLX010000068.1:0-13041 GCA_041575955.1 Thermoanaerobaculia bacterium | reverse complement strand
TAGGGCGCTTTCCGCGACAGAAGTTGGAGTTGTGCCCCGGATCTTGGCAAAGAGAGCTGTGGGGATCTCTCGGACGACACTCGACGCTGGCGCCAGCTCGGAGAGCCTCTACGATCGGGCCGATGAGCGCTTGCTGACGCTTGCCAACTCGGAGTTGGGCTTTCGCCAGCTGATGGCGGTTCGGCCCAGGCGCCTCGACCGGCAGGCGTACGACCTGCACCTCGAGCGACACGGACGCGTGCTCGAGTTCTTCGACACCACTCTGCGCCTGTTCGTCGAGGCGCTCGCGGAGGGCGATCGCGAGCTTCTGCGCGTGCTCTTGAACGACACTCCGGCATCGCTCGGCTGGGCCTACCATCGCTCGCTCGACGCCGCGCACTTCTCGATGCCGGTGTTCTTTCGCACCGACGAGACGCCGCTGGGGAAGATCGTCGAGCTCCAGTGTCCGGGCTCGCTGTGGGGCGAGTACCAGCTGGTCCTCGATTCCTACGACGATCTGGGGATCGCTGATGGCGAAAGGCATTCGCTCGCCCATCGGTTCGGCCGCTCGCTGTCGGCGCTCCTCGGCGCCACGCCGCTGGCTCACCACCTGCTCGACAACGCGTCCATTCCCGACGGGATGCGGTACTTCATCGCGCGCACGCGCCCGCTCGTCCGCTACTACGGCATCGACGCCGGCCTCGAGGCCCTGGACTGCAACTTCATCAGGTCGCACTCGTTTTTCGGCCTGCTCGCCGAGAACTTCGCGAAACAGAGGCTCGAGCTCTGCCACCGGGGCAGGCTTCGGTACGATCTGCCGCCGATCGTCCTGTTCGACCAGAAGGCCGCCATGGCGCTGCCGTTCTGGCGCCAGACCCGGCAGTTCTATTCCGACGACGTCCGGGCGCTCTTTCCCCATACTTCGCTGGTGACTCCAAACGGGGTGGAGCTTCGCGACGGCTCGGTTGCTTCCGTCCGGGAGTTCAGCCTCCGCCCGCGCAGCGGCCGGCGGTATTACCTGAAATACGCGGGGTCGGACGTCTCCATCAACTGGGGAAGTCGAGCGGTGTTCAACCTTGCCAAGCTCGGCCGGGAGGCGTGCGAACGCCGGCTGCAGAGTGCTGCCGACGACTTCCGCCGCAACCGCGTCTGGATTCTTCAACAGGCCGTCGGAGCAAAGAGCCGAATCGAGTATGTGACCCGCGAAGGAGACGTGCGCGAGAGCCTGTGGCAGGAGAAGCTCAGCAGCTTCTACGGGCCCGACGCGCTGCTGGGCGTGATGTCGATGCACCGGCCGTTCTACAAGGTCCATGGCAACCGCGACACGGTCGTGAGCATCTGCCTGCCGGAGGGAAGAGAGCGCGTGCGGCGGATGCTTGATCGAGGCGCCGCGTCGAATCGAAAGGCGTGGGTCGAAAGACCCACCGCCGGGCAAGCTGGGTCCACCGCGGTCCCGAGAACAGGCGGCTCGAGCTGTTCCAGTACACGCTAGAGAACCATTTCCGGTTCGGCTACGACGGTGAGCCCTTCGTCGAGCGCCCGAGCGCCGACGCCAGCTTCACGGCCGAATACGGCAGATGCGATAGCCGCGTCGGCGATTTTCGAGAGGAGTGCCGGCGGGCGGCCTGCCTCGTTCGCGACAGCACCGATCTGCCGCTCGACGTGCTCTTTTCGGGCGGTTGCGAGAGCGAGATCGTGGTCAGGAGCTTCCTCGCCGCCGGCATTCCCATCCGCATTACCATCATGCGGTTCAAGAACGACCTGAACCGGCACGATATTCAGTACGCACTCGACTTCTGCCGGCAGCGAAACCTAGAGTTCAAGCTCATCGAGCTCGATCTTCTCGACTTCTGGGAGAATCGGGCGCCCGCCTACGCCGAGAAGAGCAAGGCGGTGAGTCCGCAGTTTCCTCCGCTGATGTGGTTGTGCGACCAGGTCGATGGGTTTCCGGTCATCGGCAGTGGCGAGTGCTTCGTGGGCATCCGCGATGCCGAGCAGCCAGGCTCGGTCGCGCGGCGGGGAGAGCCCTGGTACCTGCACGAGGAGGAGAAATCGGCCAGCTGGTACCGGTTCCTGATCGCGGACGGCCGGCCCGGGGTTCCGGGCTTCTTCCAGTACACGCCGGAGTTGATGTACGCCTTCCTGGACGAGGATTGGACCAGGAGGTTGGCGGCCGGCCTCGTGCCGGGAGAGGTGGCCAACGAAAGGACCAAGCTCAAGGTATACAAGAAGCACTTCGATCTGGAAGATCGTCCGAAGTACACCGGATACGAGCAGGTCATGGAGCACGATCGAGTCTTCCGGGCCGTCCTCGAGTCGCAATACGGCCAGTACGACGGGGTGTGCCGCACGGAGTTCGGCGCTCTGATGGGCCGGTTGAGAGGTGAGCGGCATGGCACCGGGCGGCGACGAGCCGAGCGGATCGGAAGCGTGCAGTGAGCCTGGTCGGTAAGACGCTCGGTCACTACCAGCTGCTCGGCGAGCTCGGCAAGGGCGGAATGGGCGAGGTGTTCCGAGCGCGCGACGAGCGGCTCAAGCGCGACGTGGCGCTCAAGATTTTGGCCCCCGAGCTGGCAAGGGATCTGGAGCGGCTGAGTCGGTTCCGGACCGAAGCCGAGTCACTGGCGGCGCTCGATCACCCGGGCATCGTCTCGGTGTTCTCGCTGGAAGAGGAGGCTGGTGTCCATTTCATCACCATGGCCTTGGTAAGGGGCCAGTCTCTGGACAACCTCATTCCCGCCGGTGGTCTGCCCCTCGACCGATTCCTCGAGATCGCGGTGCCACTGGCGGATGCCGTCGCCGCCGCCCACGAAAAAGGCATTACGCATCGCGACCTCAAGCCGGCCAACATCATGATCAGTGAAAAAGGCCGGGTGAAGATCCTCGACTTCGGACTGGCCAAGGTGCAGCCGGACGACGAGAGTCGAGCAGAGGGAGACGCTCCCACCGCGATGCTGACCCAACAGGGAGTCGCCCTGGGCACGGTGCCCTACATGTCGCCGGAGCAAGTCGGCGGTCAGCCGGTCGACTCGCGGACCGACATCTTCTCGCTCGGCATCATCTTCTACGAGATGGTCACCGGCGAGCTGCCCTTCAAGGGCACCAGCTCGGCTCACGTCCTGTCGTCGATCCTGCGCGATCACCCCGCGCCGATGACCACCGCCAAGGAGCTGCCGCGGCAACTGGTACGGATCGTCGATCGCTGTCTCGACAAGGATCCCGACGAGAGGTACCAGGGGGCGCGCGGCTTGCGCGTCGAGTTGGAGCACCTGTGCCGAGAGCTCCAAACCGGAGAGGTGGCGCAGGGCGGCTTGGCGACCGGGTCGCGCACGGTGGTGACGGCCTCGACGGCGCCGGCAGCGCCGGCGTCGTGGAAGTGGATCGCCGTCGGCGCCCTGGCGCTCGGGGTGATCGGCGGGGGGTGGGCGATCTGGGAGTCGCGTACAACGGCCGCGCCGCAAGGGCCGGTCGCCGCGCCACCGGCGGAGGCACCCCGAATCGTCGTGCTGCCGCTGGAGAATCTCGGTCCCGCCGAAGACGAGTTCTTCGCCGCCGGCGTCGCCGAGGAGGTGATCAGCCGGCTGGCGTCGGTCAGTGGCCTGCGGGTGATCTCGCGTACCAGCTCGTCGCAGTACCAGAGGGCTGGCAAGAGCATCAAGGAGATCGGCGAGGACTTCGGCGTCAGCTACGTCCTCGACGGCAGCGTGCAGTGGGCGAGAAGCGGCGAGCCGAGCCGGGTGCGAGTCATGCCTGCGCTGACGCGCGTCGGCGACGACACCGCGATGTGGTCGGCCCGGTTCGACCGGGTGCTGACGGACATCTTCGCCATCCAGTCGGAGATCGCCGAGGCGGTTGTCGCCCAGCTGGGGGTTTCGCTGCTCGATCCCGAGCGCCGGGTGGTGGAATCGCGCCCTACCGACAACCTCGAGGCGTACCAGGCCTTCTTACAGGCGCGTTCGCATACCAGTCGGAGCTTCTCGGAGAACAACTTCCGGCTCGCGGCCGAGAGCTACGAGCGGGCGATCGCCTTCGACCCGGCCTTCGGACAGGCATGGGCCGAGTTGGCGAGGATTCACGCCGACTTCTACCATCAGGGCTTCGATCGTTCGGACGAGCGGCGAGTGGCGGCCGAGCAGGCGCTGGAGAAGGCGCGCGCGCTGATTCCGGGCACCCCCGACCTGTTCCTCGCGGAAGGCTTCTTCGAGTATTGGGTGCGACGCGACTTCGAGCGCGCCCTCGAGGCGTTCGAACGCCTGACCGAAACCAGACCGAGCGACGCCGAAGGCATCGCGGCTCGAGCCTATATCTTGCGTCGCCAGGGGCTTTGGGAGGAGTCGCTGGACGGCCTGCAGCGCGCTTTCGCACTCAGTCCGCGCGACCGGATCGTGCTGATCGAGCTGGCCATCTCGCTATACACCCAGAGGCGCTACCGGGAGTCGGTGGCGGACATCGACACGCTGATCGCACTCGCCCCGAGCGAAAGCTTCCCATACGCGCTCAAGGCGTACGTCCTCCTGCTTTGGCGAGGTGCCCTGGCCGAGGCGCGTGTCGCTCTCGAGGCGATGCCGGAGACCAGCGACAGCCAGAATCTGCTCCAGTGGGTCTATCAACTGATGTTCGAGAGAGACTACGAAGGGGCCCTGGCACGGCTCGAGACGATCGACGGAGAGTACATTGGCGAGCAGAGCGCGCTCTGGTCGAAGACCTTGTTGGCCGCTCAGATTCACGACCTGGCCGGTGACCGGGAGGCGGCCGTGAGCGGCTTCGAGTCGGCTCGCGAGCAGTACGAGGCGCGGCTCGAGGACTCGCCCAAGGACCCGCGGATTCACAGCATGCTGGGTTACGTCTATGCCGGCCTGGGGAACAAGAGAAAGGCGATCGCGGCGGCCGAGAGGGCGGTCCAGCTGTCGCCGATCGCCAAAGACCACCTGCTCGGCCCCGAGTTCGTCGTGCATCTTGCTTACGTCTATGCCGCGACCGGGGAATTCGCGCGGGCGGTCGAGCAGCTGGATCGGCTGCTGTCGATGAACGCAGCGGTCTCGCTCGCCCTGGTGAAGGTCGATCCGCGCTGGGCGCGCCTGACCGAGCAACCTCTGTTCGCCCGATTGACGGCCGACCGCGAGCTGACCGCGCAGTGACGTCGCCGGCGAGGTTCGCCCCAGGCAGCCTACCGCCCGCAGGGAGCCTGCGCCCGCACGCGGTTCGCCCGGGCAAACCCTGACCGCTTCCTGCCGTACCACTCGCTACGAAGGTAGCGCTCGACGTCCCTAGTCCCTCGGTCACAATGAGCCCGTGTACGCTCCGGGCAGGCGGCAGCGATGGCCCGTCCAGACAGACAGCTGATCAAGCAGGTCCTCGGTGGCTCGCAGGACGCGTTCCGCGATCTCGTTCGGCGCTACCAGCGGCCGGTGTACGCGCTCATCCTGCGCATGCTGCGCGATCCGTCGGACGCCGAGGAGCTGGCCCAGGAGGTCTTTGTCAAGGCCTACCAGGCGCTCGATCGCTTCGATCGCTCGAGGAAGTTCTCGAGCTGGCTGTTTAAGATCGCCCACAACGCGTCGATCGACTTCCTGCGCAAGAAGCGGCTGGCGACCGTGGCCCTCGAGACCCGCGATGACGCGCTGGATCCGCTCGCGGTGCTGCCCGACCGGCGCACCGAGAGCCCGGCGGCGGCGCTCGAGCGGGGCCGGCTGGCGACAGCGATCGAGGTCGCGCTCGGGCGGCTCCGGCCCGCCTATCGCGAGATGATGATCCTGCGCTTCCAGGAGGGTCTGGCCTACGACGAGATCGCGGAGGTGACCGGCCTGCCCCTGGGGACGGTGAAGACCCATCTGCACCGGGCGCGCAAGGCGATGGCGCGGGAGCTGACGACGATGGGCTGGGGCCCCGGCGGCAGCCGTGAATGAGCCCGTGCCCAGGCTGAAACCTTTGCCCGCGACGCACCGTAGGGCGGCTACAGGAGAGAGCGGTGTACCGAAGCCTCGAAAACGCAGTCAATAGCTGGCTCAGAGCCGAGAGTGGCGACGACCCGAACCGGGCCGAGAACGCTCTCCGGCGGGTCTTCCTGCACCTGCCGCGCTACGCCCCGCCGGCCGGGCTCGTCGAGGCCGTGCTCGAGCGGCTCGGCCTGCCGCCCGCGGGCCTTCTGTCTCCGCCCCGGTGGACGCTGCGCTGGAAGGCCGCTCTGGGCGTCAGCTTCGCGCTCGCGGCGCTGGCGATCGGAGTCCTGCCGAGGTTCTTGGCCGCGCTCTGGACCGGCCTCGGGCCGGGCGTGGCGATCGATCTCGGCGCCGGCGTCCTGGTCGGCGTGAGCGCACGGCTGGCGGAAGGGATCGCCGTTTGGGGCGCCCTGTCCGACGTCGCCCGGGCGGTCTCCGCCAGCTTGGCCTCGCCCACGACGGGGGCCGCCCTCGCGGCTGCCGCGCTGATCAGCGCCCTCGCGCTGCGGCTCCTGCACACCCTCATGCTTCCCGAGAGGAACGTTCGCCATGCCCAGCCCCATTGAGCTCCGGATGAGACTTCGACGACGCTGGCGGCTCGTGCTGCCGCTGCTGGCCGCTCTGGTCCTGGCGCCGGTCGTCGCCTCGGCCCAGACGCCCGAATCGGCCGCCGCGGCCACGGCCGAGGACGAGGTGCGCGCCGAGGTCGACCGCCTCTTCCAGGTCACCCGCCTGCGCGATGGCGTCCTGCTCGAGCCGCGTGAGGAGATGAACGGCATCGCCGCGATCGAGATCGACCGCGGCACCTTCCTGATCGACGGCGCCGTGGTGCTGCCGGGCGAGCTCGATGCGCGGCTCGGCTCGGCCGCCGACGTGGTCCGGCGCCTGGGCGACCTGGAGTCGCGCCGCCGTCCCGAGACCTTCGGCGACGACCGCCCGTCGCGAGCCCGCCCGCCGTCGCCGCCGGGAGCCCCCGACCCGCCCCGCCCCGTCCGCTCGCGCTCGCGAACCGACTCGCAGGTCGTCGTCGGCAGCTCGCTGGTCATCGACGCCGACGAGGAGGCGCGCGACGTGGTGGTGTTCGGCGGCCGCCTGACCATTCGCGGCCAGGTGATCGGCGACGCCGTCGCCATCGGCGGCTCGGTGCTGCTCGAGCGCGGCGGCGAGGTGACCGGTGACCTGGCGGCGATCGGCGGACCGGCGACGCTCGAGGCCGACACGGAGGTGCGCGGCGACGTCATCAGCGTCGGCGGCAGGCTGTCGATCGACGATTCGGCGATCGTGGGCGGCGACCGGGTCGAGGTTCCCTTCGGGCCGCAAATCGTCTTCGGCTTTCCCGATTCGGGCGACTGGAGCTTCGATTGGGACGACGATTGGTGGGACCACGGCTACCGCGGCTGGTGGGGATTCGGCCGCGTCTTCAGCCTGTTCTGGAACTTCTTCGGCATCCTGCTGCTGGCGCTGCTCGCCTGCCTGGCCTATCTCCTGGCGCGAACGCCGGTCGAGCGGATGGCGCGCAAGGTGAGGTCGGAAGCGTGGAAGGCCGGCCTGGTCGGGCTGGTGGCGGAGATCCTCTTCGTGCCGCTGCTGGTGCTGGTGTGCGTGATCCTGGTGATCTCGATCATCGGCATCCCGATGCTGGCCCTGGTGCCGTTCGCGATCCTGGCGGTGATCCTGGTCTCCTTTCTCGGATACACGGCCGTCGCCTACACGATCGGCAGCTGGGCCGAGCGGCGCTTTGGCTGGAAGATGGTCAGCCCCTACGTCGCGATCGTCGTCGGCGTCGGCTTGATCCAGGTGATCTCGTTCCTCGGCGACCTCCTCGGTCTGCTGCCGGGACCCTTCTGGCTCTTCACCCTGATGTTCGTCGCCTTCGGCTGCATCCTGAAGTACATCGTCTGGACCATCGGCCTGGGCGCGGCGCTGCTCACCCGGTTCGGAACGCTCGACGACTACTCCGGCGACGCCCAGCCGGTCCTGCCGCCGATTCCGCCGCCGGTCGGGCCGGACGGTCCCGCGCCGACGGCGGCGACGCCGGGCGCTCCCGATCTCGACTGGGAGCCCCCCGCCGGTGGCGGACCGGTCAAGGGCGACGAGCCCTGGGAGCCGGAGGTCGAGCCCGAGCCTCCCGCCGACCCGGAGCGCCCCGACAAGACGTAGGGGAGGGGCTCGCCCCCTCCCGCATCGCCCCGGGACGGGTGGCGACCCGCCCCGCCCCGCCGGGGCCGTTTCACGGCCAGGCGCGCAGCAGCTCGGCCAGCCGCGTGTAGCGCTCCTGCTGGCGGTCGTTGCGCACCGCCACGCCGAGCGCCCGGCGATCGCCGACCAGGATGAGCAGCTTCGCCGCGCGGGTGACCGCGGTGTAGAGCAGATTGCGCTGCAGCATGACGTAGTGCTGCGTGTGCACCGGCATCACCACGCACTGGTACTCCGAGCCCTGCGCCGTGTGCACCGAGCAGGCGTAGGCGAGCGCCAGCTCGTCCTGGTCGTCGAAGCGGTAGCCGACCGGCCGGCCGTCGAAGGAGACCTCGAGGCTCCGCTCGCGCTCCGAGATCCGGGTGATGCGGCCGATGTCGCCGTTGAAGACCTCGAGCTCGTAGTTGTTGCGGATCTGCATCACCCGGTCGCCCTCGCGCAGGCGGCGCAGCCCGTCGGCGCCGCGCCCCGCCGGGTTGAGCAGCCGCTGGAGCTCGAGATTGAGGTTGTCGGCGCCGAGCTGGCCGCGGCGCATGGGAGTGAGCACCTGGAGGTCGCTCAGCGGGTCGATGCCGAAGCCGCGCGGCACCCGCTCGGTCACCAGGTGCAGGAGCGTCGCGAGCACCTCCTCGGGCTCCTGGCGATGAAAGAAGAAGAAGTCGGAGCGGCGCCCCTCGCGCCCGAGCTCCGGCATCTCGCCGCGGTGAATACGGTGCGCATTGAGGACGATCCGGCTCTCTTCGGCCTGCCGGAAGATCTCGGTGAGGCGGGTGACCGGCAGCCGCCCGGAGGCGATCAGCTCCTCGAGCACCTTGCCCGGCCCCACCGAGGCGAGCTGGTCGACGTCGCCGACCAGGATCAGCCGCGCGCCGTCGGGAATCGCCTGCAGGAGCTGATGGGCGAGCTGGGTGTCGACCATCGACGCCTCGTCGACGATCACTACGTCGGTCTCCAGCGGCACCTCGGCGGTGCGCTGAAAGCCGCCACGACGCGGATCGTATTCGAGCAGGCGGTGGATCGTCCGAGCCTCCTCGCCGGTCGCCTCGCCGAGCCGCTTGGCGGCGCGGCCGGTGGGCGCGCACAGGCCGAGCCGCAAGCGCTTGCGGCCGAAGATCCGCACCAGAGAGCGCACCAGGGTGGTCTTGCCGGTGCCCGGGCCGCCGGTGATCACCTGGACCTTGTGGGTCAGGGCGCTGCGCACGGCGTGGCGCTGGAACTCGGCCAGGCGCAGTCGCTGGCGACCCTCGACCCAGTCCAGCGCGCGGTCGACGTCGATCGGCGGGCCCGCGACCCCGGCCAGCGACAGCTCCCGCATCCGGCTGGCGATGCCGAGCTCGGCGGCGTGGAGCCGCGGCAGGTAGACGGCCGCCTCCGTGCCGCCACCGGCGGTCACCAGCAACTCGCGCTCGATCAGCTCGTCGGCGGCCGCGGCCAGCAGCCGCTCGTCGACCGTGAGCAGCTCGCGAGCGAGCTCGAGCAGGCGATCGCGGGGCAGGAAGACGTGGCCCTGGTCGGCCGCCTGGCCGAGGACGAAGAAGAGGCCGGCGTGCGCTCGCTCGGGCGCGTCCTGCGGGATGCCCAGGCTGCCGGCGATCCGGTCGGCGGTTCCGAAGCCGATGCCGAAGACGTCCTCGGCGAGGCGGAACGGGTTGCGCTTGACTACCTGCACCGCCGACTCGCCGTAGGTCCGGCAGACCTTGATCGCGTGCGACGCCGACAGGCCGTAACTCTGCAAGAAGACCATGGCGTCGCGGACCGCCCGCTGCTCGCGCCACGCCTGGCGGATCTGCTCGCTGCGCTTGGGCCCGATGCCGCGCACCCTGCCCAGCTCGGCCGGCTGGTTGTCGATCACCTCCAGGGTGTCGAGCCCGAACTTCTCGACCAGCCGCCTGGCCATCACCGGGCCGATGCCCGGGACCAGCCCCGAGCCCAGGTAGCGCTCGATGCCGTCGAGGGTCTCGGGCAGCAGGCTCAGGTACGAGACCACGCGGAACTGCTTGCCGAACTTGGGGTCCTCTACCCAGGAGCCGGTCAGGCGCACCCGCTCGCCCGGCTGCAGGCCGAACAGGCGGCCGACGGCGGTAGAGGTGATGCCGTTCTCGCGGCTGACCCTGAGCACGCCCCAGCCGCTCTCCTCCGACTGGTAGACGACCCGCTCGACGACGGCGTCGAGCGACTCGAGAGGCGGGCCTCCCTGGCTCTCGGTAGGGGATTCGGGACCGGCAGAGCTCATCGTGGAGCCTCTATTGTGTGCCAGAATGGCCGGGTCATGGAGGAGCCGATTCGACCGCGTATTCTCGTCATCGACGACGAGGCGGGCTCACGGGAGTCGATGGCGATGGCCCTTGACAAGGCCGGACTGCGGGTGCAGACCTTCGACGACGCCGACAAGGCGCTGCGCTTCCTGCAGGACCACGAGGAGACCCGGCTGGCGATCTGCGATCTCAAGATGCCGGGCATGGACGGACTCGAGTTCCTGAGCACCGTCCGCGGGCGCGGCATCGACCTGGCGGTGATACTGGTCACCGGCTACGGCTCGATCGAGAACGCGGTCGAGGCGATGCGGGTGGGCGCCGACGACTACCTGACCAAGCCGGTCGACCTCTACGAGCTGCGCCAGCGGGTGGCGAACCTGCTCGAGAACAAGGAGCTCCGCGAGGAGGTCACGACGCTCCGTCAGATGCTCGACAAGAAGTGGGGCTTCGAGAGCATCGTCGGCAGCTCGCCGGTGATGGAGAAGCTGTTCGATCAGATGCGCCTGGTCGCCCCGACCCGCTCGAGCGTCCTGATCGTCGGCGAGAGCGGCACCGGCAAGGAGCTGGTGGCGCACGCCCTCCACCATGCCAGTCCGCGCCGGGACGAGCGCTTCCTGGCCCTCAACTGCGGCGCGATTCCGTCCGACATCCTGGAGAGCGAGCTCTTCGGGCACGAGCGCGGCGCCTTCACCGGCGCCGTCAACCGCAAGATCGGCAAGTTCCAGCTCGCTCACGGCGGCACTCTCTTTCTCGACGAGATCAGCGAGCTCTACCCCGAGCTGCAGGTCAAGCTGCTGCGGGTGCTCGAGGAGCGCAAGGTCATGCGGGTCGGTGGCAGCGAGCTGATCGACGTCGACTTCCGGCTGCTGGCCGCCACCAACCGCGACCTGGAGAAGGAGGTCGCCGACGGCCGCTTTCGCGAGGACCTCTACTACCGCCTCAAGGTCGTGCGGCTCGAGGTGCCGCCGCTGCGCGACCGCACCGACGACCTAGTGATCCTCACCGAGCACTTCCTCGACACCCTCTGCCGCGAGCACGGCAGCAACCCGAAGACCATCTCCGCCGAGGCGATGGAGATCCTGGCGCGCTACCCCTGGCCGGGCAACGTCCGCGAGCTCAAGCACGTGCTCGAGTCGGTGGTCGTCTTCCACCGCGGCGACCGCATCGAGCCGTCCGACCTGCCCGCCGAGCTGCGCGAGGGCGCCCGCGGCCCGATCTCGGGCGGACCGGTCCAGAACCTCTCCGGCGCCCCTCGCACCATGGCCGAGATCGAGCGCCGCGCTATCCTGGAGACCCTCGAGCTGACCAAGGGGCGGCGCGTCGACGCGGCCAAGACGCTGGGCATCGGCCTGCGCACCTTGCAGCGCAAGCTCAAGGAGTATCGCGAGCAGGGCTTTGTGGAGGATTAGACCCTATGGAGCTACCAGCGGAAGTCGTCATTCACAACACGCAGCTCGGCATGAAGGGCGGCCACGGCCGGCTCCTGCGCATCTGTCGGGAGGGTTACTACGAGGTCAACATCGCCCTCGGCGAGAACCTCCACCGCGCCCTGCTGCCGGTCGGTGACACGGTCCTGATCGCCAAGGAGCCGGAGGACCCGGGGGCGCAGGCCGTGGAAGTCGAGCGGTAAGGCGGAGCTCGTTCCCGCCCCCGGCCGGCTGGCCGTGAGGGCGTTGCCCCCCAGGTAGGTGCCACCCGTTTCGTGAGCCCCCCCAGGTAGGTGCCACCCGTTTCGTGAGCCCCCAGGGTAGGTGCAGGGTAGGTGCCACCCGTTTCGTGAGCGGGGGTCTGGTGAGCGGGCCGCGGGCCTCGGCGACGCTCCTCTCGGGGTGACGGTGTGGGGGCGCTGCGCTTTAGGCCCCGTCTGGGGTGCCCTGGCCCTTTCCGTACCACTACCTCGGTTTGCCGATCGGCTCCCGGCCAGTAGAATCCCAGGACCGATGACCTGTCCTTCGTGCGCGGCCGAGGCGCCCAAGGGGGCGCGCTTCTGCCCGGCTTGCGCGGCTCCGCTCGCCGCTGCGTCCGGCTCGCCCGCGCCCGAGGATGCGACCGAGCTGGCGCCCGCGGCCGGCTTTCCGACCCCGTCCTCGGGCAGCGGCTCGCCGCCGAGCTCGACGCCCGGCTCCGGGGCCGGGGGCGAGCGCTTCGTTCCGGGGGCGCTGCTCGCCGGACGCTATCGCGTCGTCGGTCTCCTGGGGCAGGGCGGAATGGGCGAGGTCTACCGCGCCGACGATCTGAAGCTGGGCCAGCCGGTGGCGTTGAAGTTCCTGCCCCAGGCGGTCGCGGCCGACGACGAGTGGCTGTCGCGGTTCTTGACCGAGGTCAGGGTGGCCCGGCAGATCTCCAATCCGCACGTCTGCCGGGTGTACGACGTCGGCGAGGCGGAGGGCCACCACTTCCTGACGATGGAGTACATCGACGGCGAGAACCTGGCTTCGCTCTTGCGGCGGATCGGCCGGCTGCCCCAGGACAAGGCGGTGCAGATCGCCCGCCAGGTCTGCACCGGGCTGGCCGCGGCCCACGAGCAGGGAATCCTGCACCGCGACCTCAAGCCGGCCAACGTGATGATCGACGGCCGGGGCAACGCCAAGATCACCGACTTCGGCCTCGCCGGGCTGGCCGAGAGCTTCACCCGCGAAGACGCCTTCTCCGGTACGCCGGCGTACATGGCG
>JBFGLX010000067.1:0-13164 GCA_041575955.1 Thermoanaerobaculia bacterium | reverse complement strand
CGCTCATCCAGTCGGCGGCGGTGGCCATGCCGTTGGCGGCGGCCGGCACGCCCCGGCCGGCGACGTAGAAGCCCTCGGTGTCGCGCACCCGGCTCAGCCAGGCGATCGCCAGGTAGACCGCGAAGGTCGCCGCGACGAACAGGAACGTCCACGCCTGGACGCTCATGCCTCCGGACTCCGGTCGCCCTCGCCGCGGCGCAGCTCCTCGAGCTCTCGCTGGTGGCGCGCGTCCAGCCGATTCAAGGTGACCGCATAGACCAGGATGAGCAGCACGAAGGTCAGGATGCTCCCCTGCTGGGCGAACCAGAACCCGAGCGGGAAGCCCCCCAGCCGATACGCGTTGAGCGTCTCTGCCAGGAGCACTCCGCAGCCCAGGCCGGCGGCGGCCCAGGCGCTCAGGAGCACGGCCATGATCCGCAAGTTCGCGCGCCAGTAGCGATCGATCGACGCCGCGACGCGCGGGTCGCGGACATCGATCTCCGGACGCTCGAGCCCCGCCTTTCGGTTCATTCCGGCCTCCCCTGCCGCCGGCCGCCGCCCCCGGCGGCATCTCGGGGCAGGCGCCCACGATACCCAATTTCGCGCCGCGACGCTGCCCGCGCAGAACCGGAGAGGCGGCCAAAATTTCGGCGCTTTCCACCGTTTCTGGAGGCCGCCGCGCCCGGCTCGCGAAAAGCGGACGGCCCTGTCCCGGCTCGTGTCTACCGGATTCTCTTGCTCCAAACGGGGCTTTTCGGTGCCCGATCGGCCCGAGGCGGATACAGATCTATCGATGGAACGGCGCTTGCGATGGCTCCGGCCGTGCGAGCGATCCCGGCATCGCGACTGAACTCGGCAGACCGGCCCAGGCCGGCGATCCTGTTGAAGCAGAGGACGACAATGAACCAGCGAACCAGGAAACAACCGACTCTCTCGAGCCACTGGGCTCTCGGCGTGGCGACCGTCATGGTGCTCATAGCGCTCGGCGCCGGCGCCCCGAGCCCTCCCACCGCCGGCTTTATCGTCCAGGGTCCCGACCTCGCGCACGCTCGTGCCGCGGTCGAGGGGGTGGGAGCCCGGGTGACGCACGAGCTGGGGATCATCCGAGCGGTCGGCGCGGAGCTCTCGGAGACTCAGCGCGCGCGCCTGGAAGGCCAGGACACGCTGCGCGTCTACGCGGACGAGCTCGCCACTGTGGCGGGCAAGGGGGGCAAGAAGAAGGGCGACAGCGACGCCGAGCCGATCGCCGCGGCCGACGCCGAACCGCCCGCCGCCGCCTGTACGCAGCCCGGAGGGGAGCGCCTCGCCTTCGCCAACAACAGGGTGAAGTGGGAGATCACGAACAGCTCGGGCGGGGCGGTGTTGATCGACGCGGTCTCCGTCACCTGGCCGACGACCAATCTCAAGCTCAAGGCGCTCAAGCTCAACGATCGCGTGTTCTATTCCGGTTCTCTGTCGCCGCCCTTCGGCACCGTCCCTTCGGCCGCGATGGAGGAAGACACGGGCCTCAGGGATCTCAGAAAGAACTCGACCGCCGAGCTCATGTTCGAGTTCCACGGCGACGCCGACACGCTGGAGCGGAAATACTCGTTCCGGGTCGCGTTCGACGACGGCTCGTGCGCGGAGTTCAACCCCGCCGCCGGCAACGGCGGCAACAACGGCCGACTCCGCGACACCTTCGTCGCGACCCAGGTGGGTGCCGACCGGCTCCATCGCCTGGGAGTGGACGGCACCGGAGTGACGGTCGCGACCATCGATAGCGGACTTTGGAAGTCGGCGGCGAATCTCGCCCATAACACCCGGGGCACGCCCCGAATCCTCGCCCACTACGACGCGATCGAAGACCTGATGGACGGGGACAACGCCAAGGACAAGAACGGGCACGGCACCCACGTCTGGAGCGTGCTCCTGAGCGCCGGGCCCTCGAGAGGCGCCGACGGGACCGCCGACGGCAGCTATAACGGCATGGCGCCGAACGCCGACATCGTCTCGGTCAAGGCGTTCAACGAGTTCGGACAAGGCACCTACAGCGACGTGATCCGCGGCCTCGATTTCGTGGTCAACAACAAGGACGCCTACGGCATCCGGGTGCTCAACCTGTCGTTCAGCGCGCCGGCCCGGTCGCACTACTGGGACGATCCGGTCAACCAGGCGGTGATGGCCGCCTGGCAGGCGGGGATCGTAGTCGTCGCCTCGGCCGGCAACACCGGTCCCGAGCCGATGACCATCGGCGTGCCCGGCAACCTGCCCTACGTGATCACCGTCGGCGCCATGACCGACGGCTTCACCCCCTTCGACCTGGCGGACGACACGATGGCGAGCTTCTCCTCCTCGGGACCGACGGCCGAGGCCTTCGTCAAGCCGGAGATCGTGGCTCCGGGCGGACACGTGATGGGTCACATGGACCTGTCCGACACGCTGCCCAAGGCGCACCCCGAGTTCCACGACGGCTACGAGTACTTCACCATGTCCGGGACCTCGCAGGCCGCGGCCGTCGT
This sequence comes from Thermoanaerobaculia bacterium, assembly GCA_041575955.1. Classification (GTDB taxonomy): domain Bacteria; phylum Acidobacteriota; class Thermoanaerobaculia; order Multivoradales; family JAHEKO01; genus JAHEKO01. The sequence continues at coordinate 10,687 of JBFGLX010000067.1, read as the reverse complement.
CAGCGGCGCCGCCGCCCTGCTGCTCCAGGCCGAGCCCTGGCTGACCCCCGACGACGTCAAGTGCCGACTGCTGGCGACCGCGCGCCCCGCGCGCGACGCCGAGGCGAACCTGGCCTTCAGCGTCTTCCGGCAGGGAGCCGGGCTGCTCGACGCCTACGCGGCGTTCGCGAGCGACGCGTCCGGATGCGGCAACAGCGGTCTCGACGTCGACGCGGACCTCTCGGGCAGCGCCCACTTCGCGGGTCGCGCCCGCCAGGCCGACGACGGCTCCTTCTACCTCGAGGGGCTCGACGGCTACGAGTGGGACGGCGTCAGCGTCGGCGGCGACGCCTTCATGTGGGGTGACGCCTTCATGTGGGGTGACGCCTTCATGTGGGGCGACGCCTTCATGTGGGGCGACGCCTTCATGTGGGGCGACGCCTTCATGTGGGGCGACGCCTTCATGTGGGGCGACGCCTTCATGTGGGGCGACGCTTTCATGTGGGGCGACGGGCTGACCGAGCCGGTCGCGATCAACAGCTGGGTCGACCAGGAGTAGGCGCGCCCGGCAGCGTGTTGCGCGCTCCACTGCCAGCGCGACGCGATTGAACCAGACTGCCAGGGCGGATGATCTTGCGAGCGCCACCCCCTTCCGTGCGGCAGTGCCGGCGCGCCGCCCCGCCGGTCACGGGCGGTGCGCGCGCGATCGGCCTGGCGATCGCCATCGCGCTCGCCGCGCTCGCCCCGCTGGCCGCCCGCAGCATCCCCTTCCAGCGCCTCTCCCTGGACGACGGCCTGTCCCAGGCGACGGTCTACTCGATCCTGCAGGACGCGCGTGGGTTCATGTGGTTCGGCACGCTCGAGGGGCTCAACCGCTACGACGGCTCCACCTTCCTGGTCTTCACCCACGACGCCGGCCGGCCCGACTCCCTTTCCCACGACTGGGTGGCGTCGTTGCTCGAGGATCGAGCGGGCGTGCTCTGGGTGGGCACCAACGGCGGCGGCCTCAACCGTTACGACGAGGCTACCGGCTCGTTCCACCACTACCGCCACGATCCGGCGGACCCGAGCAGCCTCAGCAGCGATCGGATTCGAACGCTGCTCGAGGACTCGGCCGGCAGGCTCTGGGTGGGCACCGACGGCGGCGGCCTCAATCTCTTCGATCGCGAGACCGGGACCTTCGAGAGCTTCGTTAATGATCCGAGCAATTCCGACAGTCCCGGCTCGGACCACGTTCGCGACCTCTACGAAGATCGACAGGGAGCCATCTGGGTCAGCACCTACGGCGGCGGTCTCGATCGCTTCGACCCGGTGACCCGGCGGTTTCGGCACTTTCGCCACGATCCTCGAAGCGACGAGTCGCTGAGCAGCGACCAGGTCCGGACCGTGTTCGAAGACAGCACCGGCAACCTCTGGGTCGGGACCTACGACGGCGGGCTCAACCGCCTCGATCGCCGCACCGGGACCTTCACCCGCTTTCGTCACGACGACGACCGGCCCGCCAGCTTGAGCGACGACCGGGTGCGAGCCGTGCTCGAGGACAGCCGCGGCCGCCTCTGGGTGGGTACCGACGGCGGCCTCAACGAGTGGCTGCCGGCGAGTGGCGGCTTTCGGCACTACCGCAACGAGCGCGAGAACTCCAACAGCCTCAGCGACGACCGGGTCACCAGCCTCTACCTCGACCGCGGCGGCGTGCTCTGGGTCGGCACCTACGGCGGCCTCAACCGGTGGAACTCGGTCGCCGGCACCTTCGACCACTACAAGGCCGGCGCCCACGGTCGGTCGGACCTGAGCCACAACACCGTGATGGCCCTGCACGAGGACCGGGACGGCTCGCTGTGGGTCGGAACCTGGGGCGGCGGCCTGAACCGGCTCGATCGCAAGAGCGGCGAGACCCGCGAATACCGCTTCGGCGCCGACGATCCGACCAGCCTGAGCGGCGACCGGGTGATGGCGCTGCTGGTCGACCGCGCAGGGGTGCTCTGGGTCGGCACGCAGGGCGGCGGCCTCAACCGCTTCGATCGCGCCCGGGAGAGCTTCGAGCGCTTCGTGCACGATCCGGCCGATCCGGGCTCGCTCAGCGCCGACGGCGTCACCGCCATCATCGAGGATCAGCGCGACGGGCTGTGGGTAGGCACCTACCGGGCGGGCCTCAACCACTTCGACCCGGCCACCGGGCGGGCAACGCACTACCGGCACGACCCGGCCAGCGTCAACACTTTGAGCAGCGATCGGGTGGTGGCGCTGCACCAGGATCGCTCGGGCATCGTCTGGATCGGCACAGACGGCGGCGGCCTCAACCGGCTCGATCCGAGCACCGGGCGGCTCGCCCACTACCGGCACGACCCCGGCGACCCCGGCAGCCTCGGCAGCGACAACGTCTGGAGCATTCTCGAAGACCGGCAAGGGGACCTCTGGATCGCGACCCAGACCGGTGGCCTCAATCGCTGGCGCGCTCACGACCGGCAGGCCTTTCGCCCGGTGTTCGAGCGCTACACCAAAGACGACGGCCTGACCAGCAACCTGATCTATGGGATCCTGGCCGACGATGGCGGCCACCTCTGGCTGAGCTCGAATCGCGGCTTGACCCGATTCGATCCCGAGGCGCGGACGTTCCAGCACTACGATCGCAGCCATGGCCTGCAGGATCGCGAGTTCAACGGCGGCGCCTACCATCGCTCCCCCTCGGGCGAGATGTTCTTCGGCGGACCGAACGGCTTCAACGCGTTCTTCCCCAGCCATCTGCAGGGCAACGCGCACGTGCCGCCGGTCGAGATCACCAGCTTCCTCAAGTTCAACCGGCCGCTCGACCTCGGGCGGCCGATGCGCGAGATCGAGCAGCTGGAGCTGGCCCACTCGGACTCGGTGATCGCGTTCGAGTTCGCGGCGCTCGACTTCACCGCCCCCGAGAAGAACCGCTACCGGCACCGGCTCGAGGGGTTCGACGAAGACTGGGTCGATACCGGCGAGCTCAACCGGGTTACCTACACCAACCTCGACCCCGGCCGCTACACCTTTCGCGTCCAAGCGTCGAACAACGAAGGGGTGTGGAACGAGCGCGGCGCCAGCGTCAGCCTGGTGGTGGCGCCGCCGCCGTGGAAGTCGCGCTGGGCCTACGGCCTCTACGCGCTCGTCGTCGCGGCCGTCATCGGCCTGCTGTGGCGGGTGCAGCAGAAGAAGCGGGAGCGGGCCGCCGAGCTCGAGGCCACCAACCGGTCGCTCGAACGGCAGATCGAGGAGCGCCAGCGAGCGGAGGCGGCTCTGCGCAAACTGTCGCGCGCCGTCGAGCAGAGCCCGGCCTCGGTGATGATCACCGACCCCCAGGGCAAGATCGAGTACGTCAATCCCAAGTTCGAGGAGCTGACCGGCTATTCCCTGCACGAGGTCCAGGGGCGGCGGCCGGGCTTTCTCCAGTCCGACGTCTCGGATCCCGAGGAGCGGGCGGAGATCTGGCGCGCCGTCCGCCAGGGCCAGGAGTGGCGCGGCGAGCTGCACAGCCGGAAGAAGGACGGCGATCCGTTCTGGGAGTATGCCTCGATCTCGCCGATCAAGTCCGACGACGGCAAGGTAACCCACATCCTCGCCGCCAACGAGGACATCACGGCGCGCAAGGACTACGAGCAGAAGCTCCTCCACAGCGAGCACTTCGACAGCCTCACCCAGCTGCCCAACCGGACCCTGGCCTTTGACCGCTTGACCCGGGTGGTGGTGCAGAACCGCGACCAGGATGCGGTGGTGGCGGTTATGTGCGTCGACCTCGACAATTTCAAGATCATCAACGACACCCTGGGGCACGCCACCGGCGACGAGCTCCTGGTCGAGTCGGCGCGCCGCATCGTCGCCACGGTCGGCGAGGCGCCGACCGTGGCGCGCGTCGGCGGCGACGAGTTCCTGGTCATCCTCTCCGACCTCGGCAGCGTCGTCGAAGCGGAGGTGGCGGCGTCGAAGATCCTCGCGACGTTCGCGGAGCCGTTCAATCTCGACGGGCGCGACGTTTTCATCAGCGCCAGCGTCGGCATCACCGCGTCGCCCGCCGACGGCAACGAGGCCCAGGTGCTGCTGCGCAACGCCGACGCGGCGATGCACAAGGCCAAGGAGCTGGGCCGCGGCGCCTACCGGTTCTTCACCCCGGCGATGAACGACCAGGCGCGGACGCGCCTGAGCCTGGAGTCGAATCTACGCCGGGCGCTCGAGCAGGGGACCGAGATCGACGTCCACTATCAGCCGATCCTCGAGACCGCGACCGCCCGGGTCCGCGCGATCGAGGCCCTGCTGCGGTGGAACAACGCCGAGCTCGGCCAGGTGACGCCCGACGAGTTCATCCCCGTGGCCGAAGAGACGGGGATGATCGTGCCGCTGGGCGAGCTGGTCCTCAACACCGCCTGCCGCGAGGCCCAGCAGATCAGAAAGGACACCGGCCTCGGCCTCCGGGTCTCGGTCAACGTTTCGAGCCGCCAGTTCCAGGGCCACGATCTGGCGGCGGTCGCCGCCACCGCCCTCGAGCAGAGCGGTCTGCCCGCGGACTGCCTCGAACTCGAGCTCACCGAGAGCCTGCTGCTGGCGGATTCCGGCGACATCCTGCGCACGCTCAGGGAGCTGAGCTACATGGGCGTGCGGCTGTCGATCGACGATTTCGGCACCGGCTACTCGGCCCTGCACTACCTCAAGAAGTACCCCTTCGACTCGCTTAAGATCGACCAGTCCTTCGTCGCCGGCCTGACCGAGTCCCGGGATACCGAGGCGCTCATCAAGGCGATCATCGCCATGGGTCACAGCCTCGGTCTCGAGGTGGTCGCCGAGGGCGTCGAGCGGGAGGACCAGCTCGCCCTGCTGCGATCCCAGGGGTGCGACTTCGTGCAGGGCTTCCTGTTCAGCCGCGCGCTGACCCCGGCCGCCCTGCGCGACCTCCTGCAGCGCAAACCGGGCCGGGAAGCGCTCTCCGCCTAGCCGCCGGCGAGCCAGGCCGCCGCCCCGGTCACGACTTCTGCTCGAGGCGCGCAGCGCCCCACCCGGGAACCGACCCCTGCCGGTTGCAGAAGGGGCGCAAGCCAGTCCAGGCCGGGGGATCCCGGCTGACGGACCCACGACCGGGCGTAGACGGCCGCCAGAGTCTGGAATAGGCTGCCGGGGTCGACGGTTGTAAGAACGTCGACCCACATGTCGCAAGCGCGTCATCTCCGACCCGTGCCCGCACCCAACGGCGACCTGACCGCCGGCCGCCAGGCTCTGGCCGGCTGGAACTGGCAGGAGGCCCGCGACCGGTTCGCCGCCGCGCTCGAGGCAGCCGAGAGCGCCGAAGCGCACGAGGGCCTGGCCACGGCGCTCTGCTGGCTGGGGGAGATTCCGGCCGCTCTGCAGAGCTACGAGCGCGCGTTCGTGCTCTATCAGCTTCAGCACGCGCGGCGTGACGCGGCTCGCCAGGCCATCGTCATGGCCCTGGAGTACGCCGGTAGCCTGGGCGAGAACGCCGTCGCCAACGGCTGGCTGCGCCGCGCTCACCGGCTGCTCGACGACCTCGAGCCCGGACCCGAGCACGCCTGGCTGGCGCTCTGGGAGGGGCACATCGCGTTCGTCCTCCAGGACGATCTGCGCACCGGGCGCCAGCGGCTGAGCGAGGGACTCGAGCTCGCCCGCACCCTCGGGCTGCACGAGGTCGAGCTGTTCGCCCTCGGCCTGGAGGGGATGGCCCTGGTCGCCGAGGGCCAGGTCGGGGACGGCCTCGAGCGGCTCGACGAGGCGGCGACCGCCGCCGCCACCGGCGAGCTGACCGACATCCAGGCGATCGGCCAGGCCTACTGCTACATGCTGCGCGCCTGCGAGGCGGCCCAGGATTTCGAGCGCGCCGGGCAGTGGCTGGAGGTGGCCAGAGAAGGCTCGCGCCGGATGCGCATCGACTACCGGATGAGCTACTGCCGGGAGCACCACGCCGCGATCCTGATCTGGCGCGGCGCGTTCCAGGAAGCCGAGAGCGAGCTCCAGGCGGCCGCCCGCGAGCTGGCGCCGGTCGCTCCGGGACCGGTGCCGGAGAGGACCGCGCGCCTCGGCGACCTGCGGCGCCGCCAGGGACGCTACGACGAGGCCGCCGCGCTGTTCGCCCGCTCCGAGGCCAGCGCGCTGTCGACGCTCGGGCGCGCGGAGCTGGCCTTCGATCAGGGCAGCCCCGACGCGGCGGTCGATCTCGTCGAGCGCTACTTTCGCCGCCTGCCGGCCGGCGATCGGATCCATCGGGTTCCGGGCCTGGCGCTCCGGATTCGCGCCTGCTGCTCGCTCGGCGATCTCGGGCCGGCCGGGGAGTCGGTGGCCGAGCTACGGTCGATCGCCGAAGCGGTCGGCACCGAGGCGATCCGGGCGACCCTGCGCGCCTGCGAGGGGCTGCTGGCGGCGGCGACGGGTGATCTGCCGGCGGCGCGTGACCTGCTCGAGGAGGCCATCGACCGCTTCGGCCGCAGCTGCTCGCCGTTCGAGACCGGTCGCGCGCGGCACGACCTGGCGCGGGTCCTCCAGCGCCTCGGCCACCGTGGGGCCGCCCGCGAGGAGCTGGTCATCGCCCGGGCCCAGCTCGAAGAGATCGGCGCCCACGGCGAGGTCGACCGGGTCGCCGCCCGGCTGCATGAGCTCGGGCCGGATCCCGCCGGCGGCGAGGCGCCGGAACCGGCGGGCGGCGATCGGGGTAAGGTCCACGGCCTTACCCCGCGCCAGCTCGACGTCCTGCGCCACGTCGCGAGCGGCATGAGCAACCGCGAGATCGGCGAGCGCCTCTACCTGAGCGAGTTCACCGTCAAGCGGCACATCGCCGACATTCTCACGCGGCTCGACCTGCCCTCGCGCGCCGCTGCCGCCAGCTTCGCCGCCAAGAACGGCCTGGTGTAGACCGACCGGCCAGACCGCTCGGCCTGGCCCGAACGGACCAGTCGCGCGCCCTCGCCGGCGGAGAAAAATGGTCCGAATGGTCGAAGCTTCTGGCGCCCGACCTTCCCTAGAGTGGCGCTCGTGGCGATCGGCAGCTTGCCGTCGCCGCTCAACAGGAGGTCGAACCATGACGAAGAAATCAGCACTCATCGCAATCGCGGTGACCGCCGTGGCCGTCGCCGCCCTGGCGCGGGAGACGGCGGTCAAGCGGTCGCCGGAAGCGGTCGCCAAGGAAAGGGTCGAGCGCGGTCGCTACCTGGTCAGCACCTCGGGCTGCCACGACTGCCACACCCCGTGGATCGACGGCCCGGAAGGGCCCGAGCCGGACATGACCCGAGCGCTCTCCGGACACCCCCAGGACCTGGTGCTGCCGCCGGCGCCGCAGCTGGGCGACAGCCCCTGGGTGATGACGGCCTCCGGAACCAACACCGCGTTCGCCGGACCGTGGGGGGTGAGCTTCACCGCCAACCTGACGCCCGACGAGAACACCGGCATCGGCGTCTGGACCGAGGAGATCTTCCTCAACACGATCCGGAGCGGACGGCACTGGGGGGTGTCGAGGCCGATCCTGCCGCCGATGCCGTGGAAGGTCTACGGCCAGATGACCGACGAGGATCTCAAGTCGATCTACGCCTACCTGCACTCCCTGCCGCCGCGCAGCAACCGGGTGCCCGAGCCGCTGCCGCCGGCAGCGCCCGCCGAGCTTCCCGCCGGCTAGCCCCCCGTGCCCCTGGGGACGCCCGGGCCCGCCCGGCCATGGGCGTCCCCAGCCCGCCGAGCCGCTCGAGATTCACGATCCGCGAATCCGCCGGAGAACGACCTGTGCGAGGATCAGCCTCCAAGAGCGGTGGAGAGCGCGCGCACGACCGATCGGAAGCGGTACCCGAAGCCCACCCGCGGAGCGGTCGCCCTGGCGGTTGCGCTCGCGGCCCCGGCTGCGCTCGCGGCCGCGCCGGAGGCGGGCGAACCGGAGGGCGGCGCGGTCCTCGACGAGATCACGGTCACGGCGCGCCAGCAGGAGGTCGAGCTCCAGGAGGCGCCGGTGGCGGTGTCGGCCGTCAGCGGCGCCGATCTCGACCAGGCCGGGATCGCCAAGCTCGACGACTTCAACGGCTACGTGCCGTCGCTGGTCGTCGCCAAGAACGACGGCGCCGGCCGGGTGGCCTCGATCCGCGGCGTCGGCTGGGAGACGGCGCAGAATCTGTCCACGCAGCCCGGCGTGCTTTTCTACCTCGACGGCGTGTACGTCGCCAATCCGCTCGCCTTCGGCCTCGATCTCGGCGACGTCGAGCGGGTCGAGGTCTACCGCGGCCCGCAGGGCACCGAGTTCGGACAGGTCACGGCCGGGGGCGCCGTCAACGTCGTCACCCGGCGCGCCGACTTCGACGCGCGGTCCGGCTATCTGGAGCTCGGGCTCGGGACCTACAGCCTGGTCGAGATGGAAGCCGGCGTCAACCTCCCGATCGGCCAACGGCTGGCCGTCAGGGCCTCGGGCCGCAGGCTCGAGCACGACGGGTTCAGCGAGATTCGCGGCGGCGCCCTCGACGGCTACGGTCTCGACGACGCCGACTCCCTGGCGAGCCATCTGGCCGTCGAGTGGCTGGCCAGCGACTCGGTGAGCGTCCGGCTCGCCGGGTACTTCCACGAGTCGAGCCAGCACGGCGCCGCCCAGAAGCACGTCGACGATCCCAACCCGCGCCCGCGTGAGCTGACGCAGGACTTTCCCAGCGCCTTCGGCCTCGACAACCGGAGCGCCTCCCTGACCATCGACTGGACCCTCCCCGGTGGCCTCGAGCTGCGCGCGCTCACCGGCCGGCAGCGCCTCGACAAGCGGCAGACCGTCGACGGCGACCGGTTGACCGAGGACCTGGTCGCGGTCGACCTGACCGGCTTCGGGCCGGTCAACTTCGACCTGCTGCCGTTCTGGGACAACGGCTCGAGCGCCTTCAGCCAGGAGGTCGACCTCAAGCGGCGCGGCGTCCGCCTCGACTGGGTTGCCGGCCTCTACTACCTCGATCTCGAGGACACCAGCGCCTTCCTCGAAGCCGTCGGCCCCGCCCCCGCGTCCCAGTTCGCGGACCGGCTCGCCGATCCCTCCCCCGAGACGCTGCCGCCGTTCGTGCCGCCGCTCGAGTTCGTGGAAGAGCGCAGCGTCACGCGCCGGGAGCGGGCGCTCTTCGGCCAGGGCACCTACCGGCTCGGTGCCCGCTGGGCGCTGACCTTCGGCGCGCGGCTGCAGCGCGAGAGGACGAGAGACCGGGCGACGCAGTTCTGGTTCCTCGACTCCGAGCAGCGGCTCGAGGACGAAGCGTTCACCTGGAAGCTGGGCTCGGACGTCCGCTTGAGCGACAACCATCTGCTCTATCTGCTCGCCTCGACCGGCCGCAAGAACGGCGGCGGCAATCCCGGCGCGCTCACCGGCCCGGCGCTCGACGTGCCGGCGACCTTCGAGCCCGAGGAGGTCCTCGCGTTCGAGGTCGGCAGCCGCAACTCCCTGGCGGCCGGTCGGGTACGCCTCAACGCCACCGCCTTCGTCTACGACTACGACAACTTCCAGTTCCTCCAGGAAGATCCCGTGCCGTTCTCGGCCGGCACCGGCAACATTCCGCAGGTCGAGATCGCCGGCCTCGAGACCGAGCTCTCCTGGCAGGCGGGCCAGCGCCTGCGAATCGACGGCCACCTGACGCTCCTGGACGGCGAGATCAAGAGCCCGATTCGCGCCCTCGACGTCGTCGACTTCCTGAGCTCGGGCTTCGGCAGGTTCACGCCCACCGGCGTCGCCGACCGGGCCGGGCTGCGCGTCGGGCTCGCCGGCAACGCGCCACCCAAGCTCCCCGACCTGAGCGCCCGGCTGCTCCTGACCCACCGGAGCGCCTTCGCCGGCGGCGCGGTTCTCGTCTGGCGCCTGGATTCGATCTACCGCGGTGCGTACTACTACCGGGTGTTCAACAACCCCGCCGCCGACCGCGTGCCGGCCTACGCCACGGTGAGCGCCTTCGTTGCCTTCGAGCCGGCCGGCGCGCCACTCGAGCTGGCCTTGCGCGCCACCAACCTCTTCGACCGGGCCGGCGTCAACAGCCGCTTCACCAATCCGTTCGGCCTCCACACCACGAGCGAGGAGCTCATACCGCCCCGGCAGCTCGTGGCCTCGGTGCGCTACCGCTTCTGAGCGCAGCACCTTCGGAGGTATACTCCGTTCGGAGCGTCGATGCCACGGCACGGCGACTGCACAGGCCCGACCGCGTTTCGTGAGGTTCTTTGCCACCACCACTTCGCTGCGGTGCCGTCGAGGCGGCATCGCGAAAGGACTTGATCCATGGGACAGGTACCGAGCGCGAAGCCCTGGCTGCTCATCGGCAGCGGCCGACTCGCCACACATCTATCCGCCTACCTGCGGCAGCTCGACATTCCCTGCCGTCAGTGGAGCCGTGCCCACGGCTGGCACGCCCCGGCGCCGGCCGGCGGCGCGGCGCTAGAGGACGTCCTGGCGGGCTGCTCGCGGGTGCTGCTGGCGATCAGCGACGACGCCCTGGCGCCGTTCCTGGCTCGCCGTCGCCTCGCCTCCGGGGGTCAGGCGATCTGGATCCACTTCTCCGGCAGCCGGCAGATCGACGGCGCCTGGAGCGCCCATCCGCTGTGCACTTTCGGCTGGCAGCCCTACGCACCGGAGATCTATCCGTCGATACCGTTCGTCCTGGAAGAAGGTGGACCTCCGCTCGCCGAGCTCCTGCCCGGCCTGCCGAACCCCTCGGCCACGATCCCCGCCGGCGACAAGCCTCTCTATCACTCGCTCTGCGTG
>JBFGLX010000066.1:0-13251 GCA_041575955.1 Thermoanaerobaculia bacterium | reverse complement strand
GTGCCGGCGGTCCTGATCGCGGCGTTCGTGGTCAAGTCGCTGCCGGTCGAGGCGCTGCGCTGGCTGGTGGCGGCGGTGGTGCTGTACACGGCGTTCGTGATGCTGCGCTCGGCGGCGCGACCCGCGGACGAGGCAGCGTCAAGTCAGTGAGCTGTTCGGTTGAGTGTGGATCTCGGCCCGTCGTAGCCGCATTGGCCTACTCTCCGGCGGCTCCGCCGTCGCGGGTAGCAGGTAGTCGGCGAGCAGGCGGTCGGTCAGCTCGTGCATGCCGCGGGAGACGCGCGAAACTGATTCCAGTTGTCGCACTCGACAAGCGGGGACCGAGCGCTCGGGCGCCAACGTGCGCGGGGATCGAGAGCCACTGCTGCTACCATCCCCTCGCCGTGACCCAGGCCGAGAGCGCGCGTCACTTCTACGACCGGATCAGCGGCGTTTACGACGCGCTCGCGGACGCGAGCGAGCACGAGGCCCGCAAGGTGGGGCTCGGCCTCCTGGCACCCTCCGGGTCCGAGCGGGTGATCGAGATCGGTTGCGGAACGGGCCATGCACTGGTGGAGATCGCCGAACGGCTTTCGGAGGGCGGCCAGGTCTGCGGGATCGACGTCTCACCGGGCATGCTCGAGGTCGCCCGGCGGCGGGTTCGAGACGCCGGGGTCGGAGATCGAGTCGAGGTTCGGCTCGGCGACGCGCTCGAGCTGCCCTTCGCCGCCGCTTCGTTCGACGCGGCGTTCTCGAGCTTCACGCTCGAGCTCTTTCCGCGGCCGGACATCCCCGGCGTGCTCGGTGAGCTTGGGCGGGTCCTGCGGCCCGGCGGCCGGCTCGGCATCGTGTCGATGTTCGACGACGGGCGCGAGACCGTGATGGTGGATCTCTATCGATTCCTACACCGGCACTTCCCCCACATCGTCGACTGCCGGCCGATCGACGTCGTCACCTACCTCGAAGACGCCGGATTCGCGGTCGCGGGGCGCCAGGAGCTGTCGATCTGGGGGCTGCCCGTCCTGGCCGCGGTCGCCCGGCGGCCAGCCTCAGAACGTGACGACTGAGAATGCGGTCCGCGGGGCGCCTGCCGGGAGTCGGCGAAGCTGGGGAGAGATGCGGGCCGTGAGCCGCTATCGGACTTCCAGCACCGGATCGCCGAGAACGTCCTCCCGGGGGGTGAGGCCCAGCCCCGGCTCCGCGGACGCCGCCATTCTTCCGTCGCGCCGGACGGGCGCTCCCTCCGCCGTGCTGACCGTGACGTAGCTGTTGAAGTCGGTCGCCGTGAACAGCAGCTCGGGTGGCGTCGAGTGGGCGAGATGGGCGATGGCCGCGGTGGTCACGTCGCCGCCCCAGCTGTCCTCGATGGTCATGGCGATGCCGAGCGCGACGCACAGGTCGCGCGCCTGGCGGGCGCGGGTCAGGCCGCCGAGCTTCGAGATCTTGAGGTTGACGGCGTCCATCGCGCCGTCCGCATGCGCGCGCAGCAGCATCGGAATCCCGTCGATGACCTCGTCGAGCACGAACGGATGATCGGTGCGCCGGCGGATCGTCAGGCACGCCTCGTAGGAGAGGCACGGCTGCTCGATATAGACGTCGACGTCGCGCACGCCGCGGACGACGCGCGCGGCGTCGTGCATCAGCCAGCCGGTGTTGGCGTCGGCGATCAGGACGTCGCCGCGCTCGAGCTCGGCGGCGACGGCCCGGATGCGGTCGACGTCGTCGTCCGGGTCGGCGCCCACCTTGAGCTGGAACTTGCGGTAGCCCTCGGCGCGGTAGCCGGCGACCGTGCTCGCCATCGCTTCGGGCGACTCCTGCGAGATCGCCCGGTAGAGCGGGAACGACTCGCCGTAGCGGCCGCCCAGCAGCGTGCAGACCGGCAGCCCCGCGACCTGGCCGAGGATGTCCCACGAGGCCATGTCGAGCGCCGACTTCGCGTACGGATGGCCCTTGAGCGCGGCGTCCATCCGGCGGTTGAGCCGCTCGAGCTCGAGCGGGTCCTCGCCGATCAGGTGGGGAGCGAGCTCGGCGATCCCGGCCCGCGCGCCCGCCGCGTAGGCGGGCAGATAGAACGGCCCGAGCGGACAGACCTCGCCGTGGCCGGTGACGCCGGCGTCGGTCTCGATCCGCACGATCGTCGAGTCGAAAACCTCGACCGACTTGCCGCCCGACCACTTGTAGCTGCCCTCGTGGAGCGGCAGATCGACCTGGAACGCGGAGATCTTGCGGATCTTCATCGGAGATGCGGTGACAGGATACTCAATTCCGGCTGGACAGGTCAGATAGGGGGCAGTTTGGCCCGCCGGGTCCCAGCAGATGCAGGCTAGAACCGGTTGCCGATCACGGGCAGCGATCGGCGGCGCAGCCAGACGACCACCAGGCAGCAGAGGGTCACCAGGCAGGCGAGCCCGAACAGCAGGCCGCCGTCGCCCTGGACCTCGATGCCGAGCCGGGTCAGGTGGCTGACGAGCGCGCCGGCCATCACTCCGAGCCCGAGCAGCCCGCCGACCGCGGCGCTGGCCGGAAACAGCAGGAGCGCGCTCGCGATCAGCTCCACGATGCCCGAGCCGATGCGTCCCCACGGCTCGAGGCCGAGGGTGGTGAAGATGTAGACCGATTCGGGCGCGCCGGTGAACTTGAAGAACAGGGTCTGAAGCAAGATCACGGCGGCGACGATCTGCGCCGCCCAGCTCAGCCGCTTCGCTCCGGGGGTCAATTCAGTCATGCGGTTCTCCGGTTCTTTCGGGTCACCCCTCCCTCCCTCGATCCCTCCCTCACCCTCGAGGTGAGGGAGGGACGCCCCCGCCCAGCACCAGCTCCTTCGGAGCTCGACTCATCCGTCGGGAGGCCGGTGCCACCCAGCGATCCAGTCGCGCACCATGCCGGTGAGTGTACCGATCGAGGCCGGCCTTACGCCGCGCCGGCGGTTCTCGGCGCCGATCTCGAACGCCAGCCGCCACTGCTCGAACAGCACGCGATACGCGCTTGGCAGGGTGAAGGCCGGATCGTAGATGTGCGTTGCCTCCGAGGTGACGCCGTTCAGCTCCAGCACCTTGATGTCGCGCCCCTCCAGCAGAGCCGCCGGCGAGGGCGCGCGCAGGTCGAAGCGGCCGAAGTGGAAGCCCTCGACGCCTTGGCCGATCTCATCGATGGCCGCTGTCAGCGCGGGCGTCGCGAAGCGCTTGCCGTCGAGAAAGAGGGCTCCGCGACAGTGGGTGCCGACGTCCACCAGCCGGACCTCGTCGCCGTCGGCCGGAACCTCGGCCAGACGGTGGCGGTGCCGGCGCAGGAAGAGCGGCGCCATGCAAACGGCGCGGCGGTCGGCCAGGATGAGCTCCTCCAGGGTGGAGCGGCCGTCGCCGGTGACCGAGATCAGCCGCTTGTCGGTGATCGACAAGATCCGGCCCGCGTCCTCGGACGGAAGCCGAACGTAGAACACGCCGAGCTCGCGGCCGCCGACGAACTCCTGCACCAGCGTATCGGCGGTCGTTCCCTCGAGATAGCGATCGATGTCGCCCCAGCTCCGCGCGATCGTCACCCCTCGGCCGCGCTCGCCGACGTCGGGCTTGAGCACCAGGGGCGGGCCGAGGTCGTGCTCGGCGGCGAACCGGTCGACCAGGGCGCGGCGCGCCGCAGCCGGCAGCGTGCCGGGCAAGAGCGCGAACCGGGCCACCGCGCCGGCCGGCAGCCGCTCGAGGATCGCGCGCTTCGACTCGCCGACGAAGCCGCCCGCGGGCAGGCCCGGATTGGCGGCGGTGAAGAGGGTCGGGGATCGATGGCGGAGGCCCAACCCGACTATGTAGACGAAGACCGGCAGGTAGAAAAACCACACCGGCCAGAATTCCCAGTGACGCCAGCGACGCAGGCGCCCGATCCAGAGTCGCCGCCCGCGCCAGCTCGCCAGGCTGCGGACGAGCGCCAGCAGCAGCCAGAGGGCCAGGGCCAGCGCCGGTAGGGCGAGGGTGGCCGCCAGCGGGCGGCCGGCGATCCAGTCGAGGAGCGGCGCCCCGATCGCCGCGCTGGCGCCGACCAGGATCGGCGTCCAGACGGCCACCGCGAGGGCGAAGTAGAGGGCGAAGCGGGTCGGGCTGGTGCGCAGGAGCCCGGCGGCGAAGTAGGTCGTCAGCCGCATCCCCGGGGTGAACCGGCTGAGCAGGATGACGGCGGCGCCCCGGCGCCGGAACCAGGCGGAGGCGGCCTCGATGCGCGCCTCGTCCAGGAACCACCGGAGCGGCCGGCGGCGCAGCCACGGCCTGCCCAGGAACCGGCCGACGGCAAACAGGGCCAGATCGCCCACGAAGATGCCGAAGCCGCAGGCGGCGGTGGCGGTGAACAGCCCAATCCGGCCCTGCGCCGCCAGCAGTCCGGCCGAGATGCACGTGAGGTCCTCGCTCACCAGGGTGGCCAGGGCGAGGAGCACGAACCAGACGAAGGCCGTGAGCCCGCTCGCGCGCGGCAGGCCCGCGGGATCGAACGGCAACGCCGCCGCCGCGAGCCGCTCGGCCGCCGCCGAGGCGCGGTCGAGCGCCCGGCCGCTCTCGACCCGATCGATGAACGCGGCCAGCGGCTCGGCGATCGACCGCGGCTCGCGAAAGAGGGCGAAGTGGTCCGACTCGAGGACGACCAGCTCGCTCTGCGGAACGATCCGGTGGTGCTCGCGCGCCGCCGCGACCGGCACCAGGAGATCGCGCTCGCCGTGCAGGACGAGGGTCGGCGCCTCCAGGCTCTCGAGGACCCCACGCAGCGGTCGCTGGTCGCTGTCGAAGAAGTTGCGCGCGTAGGCGCGGTCGAGCATGGCGCCGTCGAGCAGCCCGAAGTGGGGGACGCCCTCGTGCAGCCCGACCAGCGCCGCGAGCTGGGCGGCGTGAATCGCGTGGTTGATGTGGTAGCTGCCCAGGAGCTCGAACTCCTGGATGCCGATCGACGACAGGAGGGTGAGCGATGCGACCGCGTCGGGCGCCCGCCGCGCCAGCTCGAGGGCGACGCCGCCGCCCATGCTGAAGCCGACCAGATGCGCCCGGCCGATCTCCAGCCGCCGCAGGAGCCGCTCGGCGTACTCGGCGTGGGCGCGAATCGAGTAGTCGGGGACCGACCGGCTGCTGGAGCCGAAGCCGGGCAGGTCGGGTGCGATCAATCGGAACCGGTGCTCGAGCAGGGGCGCCAGCGCCGCGAAGTCGGCGCTGCTGCCGGGACTGCCGTGGAGCAGCAGCAGGGGCGCGGCTGCGGGCGCGCCGGCGGGCCCGGCGCCGGCCGGCCACTGCCGGTAGGCGAGCCGCACCGGGGGCGCCTCGCCACCGACGGCCGCCAGCGTCAGGCTCGGCCCGTTGGGCGGCGCGGGAGAGCTCCGCCACCGGACCGCGTGCGAGCCCAGCAGCAGGACCAGGTAGGCCGCGAGCAGCCACCAGCGGAGCTTCAACGCGTGACCGGCCGGGTCAGGTCCGCCCCTCGCGGCGCCAATGCTCGAGAGTCGAGGGCGCGACCCCGAAGCCGCTGGGGACCGGGTGGCCGCCGAGCCGCAGCGCCAGGGCGATCAGGGCGTAGTGATGGACGGTGTGGCTGGCCAGGAAGAGGAGCTCGCGCCCGACCGACGAAGCGAGGCGCGTGCCGCCGCCGGCCTCGACCGACCCTGCGTCGCGCAGGGCGACCGGGGCGTCGAGGGCTTCGCGGTCGATCCGTCCGAGACGCTCGGCCACCGCCGCCAGCTGGCCGATGGCGAGCTCCCGGTCGCGTTCGATCTCCGCGCGGCGGGCGCGGGCGTCGTAGTCGATGAGCCGGTGCTCGAGACCGTCGAGGAAGCAGAGGTAGAACTCCAGGCAGTGGCGGAAATGCGGGCCGAGCGCCGGGGCGAGGGAGCCGGCGCGCGGCGTCGCCGCATAGGCGTCGTTCGGCAGGCCCCGCAGCAGGCGGATCCCCTGATCGATCAGCTCCCGGTTGCGGTCGACGAGCGTGGCGCTCACGTGCGCGCCTCCGACGCGGCGGGCGCGAGCAGGCCGGCCACCGCCTCGCGCAGCTCGAGCGCCAGCCGCTTCCGATCGCCGCTGGCGATCGGCTCGGAACCGAACACCACCTCGGCGCTGAAGCCCGGCATCGACAGGAGCTTGAGGAAGTGCGGGACGAACGGCGCGTCGCCCCACCAGCAGACCGCGTCCGCCGCCGACGGCTGGCCCCGCCGGGTGACGTAGCGCACGCTGGCATAGGCGACCGGCTGCCCGAGCCGGACGGCGATCTCGAGCAGGGAGGGTCGGAACTTCAGGAGCTTGCGGCCGTCGGTGCTGGTGCCCTCGGGAAAGAAGACGATGCCGCAGCCGTGGCTCAGGTGATCGTTCATCTCGTCGAGAACGCGCGCCAGATCCCGCCGCGACTCGCGCCGGAGGAAGACCGTTCCCATCGCCCGGCAGAGGGGGCCGAGCACCGGCCAGTGGGCGACCTCGTACTTGGAGACGAAGACCGTGTCGAGCCGGCTGGCGAGCAGCAGGATGTCGACGTAGCTCAGGTGATTGGAGACCAGCAGGAAGGGCGCCCGGGGCGGCGTGCCGCGGGCTGCCACGCGGGCTCCCATGATCCAGAGAAGACCGCGGCACACCCGCCTCAGGATGAACGCCCGCCAGCGCGCCCAGGCGCGGTCGGAGGCCGCGACGAACGGCAGCCCGAGGCCCCAGAGGGAGAACGAGATCGCCACGGTGGCGACCATCAGCAGCAGGCGCAGCGGCGGCAGGACGAAGCGCATGGGTCAGCGGACGAAGTTGCGCAGCATGCGCGGCGGCATGTCGAGGACGTCGAAGAGCATCAGGAAGTCGACGGTCTTGAACTGGCGATCGAGCGCCGGCGGGCCGCAGATCCGCGCGCCGTGGTGGAGATAGATGCGAAACAGCGCCGGCAGCTGCCCGCCGTCGGGCGCCGCCGTCGGACCCTCGGCCGGGCACTCGTATCCGGGCCGCACCCGCGCGCAGATCTCGGGGTGCAGGTGGCCTTGCCGGCGCAGGTACTCCAGCAGCGCGTGGCCGACGGCGGCGTCCTGGGTGTTCACCGAGGAGCAGCCGAAGAGGTAGCGCTTCCGGTTGGCGGCGCCGTAGAGGCCGAGTCCCTTCCAGAGCAGGAACAGCACCCGCACGCTGCGGTGCGGGCGGGCCACGCAGGCGCGCCCGATCTCGATCGCCTCCGCCAGCACCGCCGACCCCAGGTCCGACAGGTCGTACTCGATGTCGGAATAGAAGCCCATGTTGCGCGCCGCCATCTCGGCCGTCTGCATGCGGTAGCTGCCGACGACGTCGCCCGACTCGGTGTCGCGGAGCAGCAGATGGTGGCAGACGGCGTCGAACGGGTCCTCGTCCCGGCCGGTGCCGTAGGAAGCCTCGAGCCCCTCGCCGAGCTCGAGGTTGAAGACCTCGAAGCGGAGGCGCAGAATCGCGTCCAGATCGGCGGCGGTGCGGGCGAACGTCAGCTCGTAGCGGCCGTCCCGGAGCCGCTCTTCGGGCAGGGTGATGACCCTCGAGGAGGAGCCCGAGGCGACGCTACTCATCGGCCGCGCCTCCGCTCCCGGCCACTCGGCGGAAATCGTCCGCCGCGGCGCGCAGCCGCCACAGGCCGTCTTGCACGACGATCTCGCCCTCGACCGCGACCGGCTCGGCGACCAGGCCGAGCAGCTCGCGGCCGATCGGCTCACCGTCGGCGCCGGTGATCAGCAGATGGCGCTGGTTGCCCGCGCGATCGGTGACCACCAGGATGGGCGGCACGCCGCCGCTGATGCAGCGCGTCGCGCAGGCGCGATGCGGCTTGCCGCGCCCGGGCTTCATCACCCCGAGATAGCACTTGCTGTCCAGGATCTCGCCGACCAGGGCGTGGCGTCCGAGCGCCACCGGCGGGCCGGCGGCGTCGGCGCGGCCGAGCGCCTCGACCGCGTCGTCGGTGAGCTCGATCATGCGCTGCTCGCCGCGGTAGATCAGCTGGCCGCTGGCTCGCACCCGCTGGCCATCGAGCTCCTCGAGCTCGGCGCGCGCGCCGCGCTTGCCGAACTCGACCAGATAGTGCGGCTGGGGCGCGTCGCCGCCGTCGACGTGCAGCACCGGATAGGGCGATGCGGCGAGCCGGCCCTCGAACTGCTTGACCGTCCCGTACTCGAAGGTCGCGCGCGGGAACTCCTGCTGGGAGCTCACCAGGAGTAGCGGCAGAGCGCCCGCCACGACCAGCAGTGCGACGACCATCCACCGCAGCCGGCGGCCGAGCGCCGCGGGTGCCCGAGGCTGATAGCCGATGTAGAAGTCGCCGTCCCCGGCCGCGGCCGGCTCGCCCGCGGCCGATTCGACCGGCGCCGGCTCGATCTCGGTGCCGGGCGGGTTCGGCCGCGGGTCGACGCGCACCCGGTCGCCCTCGACCCGCACTCGGAAGGTCGGCACCTTCTCGGTGAACGGCGGCGGCGAGGCGCCGTCGCGGAGCCGATACTCGTAGCCGTGCCACGGACAGACCGCGCAGCCGTTGACGACCCGGCCTTCGCCGAGCGGGCCGTTCTGGTGCTGACAGACGTTCGACAGGGCCGACAGCCGGCCCGCGTGCCGGAAGACGGCGACCCGCTCGCCGCCGACCGATCGGATCGCGGCCCGATCCTCGGGGACTTCGGCGAGCGCGCAGAAGTCGACGAAGCCGTCGTCATCGGCGCACGGGCGATCGCCGCGGCGCTCGCGCACGGCGGCGACGACGTGCAGCCCGCCGACCAGCGCGACGCCGATCGAGAGAACGGCGGCGAGCGCCGGCGCGGTCTCCTGCTGGAGGACGCCCAGGGCGACGTGCAGAACGATCAGGCCGTAGGCGAAGTAGACCGCCATGTGCAGGCGCTTCCAGGTCGGCGCGGTCAAGTTGGCGAGCCAGAAGTCGTGGCTGGTGGCGGCCATCAGGAAGAGGATCGCGAGAGCTACCAGACCCAGCGGCTGGAAGGGAAACTGGGCGAGGCTGTCCCAGCGCGGGTTGGAGACCAGGACGCTCACCAGGGGATTGACGTCGCCGAGGGCGTGAAACTGGACGATCGCGAAGCCGCCGTGCGCCAGCGCCATCGCGAAGGTGATCACCCCCAGATGGCGCCGGTTGTAGAGCAGCGGCAGAAAGCGCCGGTCGAGCCGGCAGAGCGGCCCGATGACCAGGATCACGTGCAGCAGCAGGAGCGCCGCGGTGCCGAAGGCGCGGATCAGGAGCGTCTCGATGGTCGTCTCGGGGTGGAGGGTCAGGCCGGCGGTGACGAACACGCCCAGGTAGAGCAGCAGTCCGCCCAGCACCACCGCGTCGTAGATCTTCTTCTGGCGGTTCCAGCCGATCGCCTTGTAGCCGGCGCTCATCGGGGCGCCTCCCGCCCGGTCTGCGCGCCCGGGAGCTCGGCCACCGCGGGCACGCTCTGGCGCGCCGACAGGGCGAGCAGCAGCAACAGGGGGAGGGCGATCGCCAGCAGGATCCACCAGCGGCGATGCCGTTTGCGCAGCGCCGCGATCATCGTCGAGCGGCCATCCGATGCGCGTTGCTCTCGGCGGGCGGCTCGTGCTGGCCGCCCAGCCAGCGGCGGGCCAGGAGCGGCCAGAGCGCCGCGGCGGCCGGGAGGATGAGCAGCCGGAAGCCGAGCGACGCTCGCCGGGCGCCCGGGTCGATGCGGGCGGCGCCGGCCGAGACGAAAGCGATGGCGAACAGGAGCCCGACGGCGACGTAGACGCCCAGCGCTCCTACGATCCAGTTGGCCCAGTTTGCGTCCATTCGAGCTCTGCCCCCTGCGCGCTGGGTTAGCGATGTCGCTTCGAAATCAATATACCCCAGCCGGTCGCCGGCGGAGGTGAGTGCCGGATGGGCGCGCCCGGTTACACCGGCCGCCTCGCATGGATGGCGGATCGAGGGTCGTGGGCCGGCTTGCCCGGGATCCCCCGGCCTGGACTGGCGCGCGCCCCTTCTGACCGCGGCAGGGGTCGATTCCGGGGTGGGGGCGCTGCGCTTTAGGTCCTGGCCGGGGGATCCCGGGCAAACCGACCTGGTGCCGGATCGCGGGGCTGGCACGATCGCTGCTACCGTAGCTTCGCGATGCCCGGGCGAACCGCTGCGGCGGCCTGCTTCCTGCTGCTCCTGGCGCCGGCCGGCGCCCGGTCCGGGGAGTCTCCCGCTCCGGTCAACCGGATCTTCCTGGTCGGCGACCGCGCCGGCTGGCTGGAGACCGGGCTGAAGGTCAGGCCGCAGGATCAGCTGACCATCCGGGCGGGCTCCCAGGTCTGCTTCAGTGGCGGCCGCGAGGAGTCGTGCGTGCGCGCGGCGGGGTGGCCGCGCGAGACCTACGCCGAGGCCTGGGGCGGCGACGCCGCAGCCTGCGAGGATCCGTTTCCCGAATGGAATCACGGCACGGTGATCGCGATGATCGGCGAGGAGCCGATCGAGGTCGGCAGGCAGAAGGAGGTGACCGGCAAGGAAGGGCTCGTCCGGCTGGCGATCAACGACTGCTCCTTCGACGGCGAGTACGGCAACCGGGGACAGTTCAGCGTCGTGCTCGTGGTGGAGAACCCGACCGCGCTGGCGGCGCGCGGTGGCCGCGAGCTGATCGAGTCCGCCCTCGACGCGCTGGGCGGCAAGGCGATCCGCGCCGTCCAGAGCCTCGGGGCGCGCGCCGCCTGCACCGGTCCGGACGGCTCCTTCACCACCGAGGTGCTGTCGATCCTGCCGCACCAGACCCTGTTCCGGCAGAGCTCGGACGCGGGGACGGCCGAGTGGGTGGCGATCGGAGAGGAGGCGTGGCGGATCGACCGCGCGCTCGGCAAGCGCGAGTCGGCGAACAAGATGGTGCCGGTCATCCGCGGCCACGAGTTCCACGCGATGCTGTTCGAGCTCGACACGCGCTTCAAGAACCACACGCTGCCGGAGACCCCCGCCCGGCCCGCTGAGGACGGCGTCGAGACGGCCGCCGCGGGCGGCGACGGCGGCTGTCTCCGGGTGGAGATGGAGGACCTCTACGGCGCCCCGGCGGCCGTCTGCCTCGACGCGGAGAGCTACCTGCCGGTGCGGCTCAGCTACCAGCCCGCGGGCAGGAAGAAGGAGCCGGCCCTGGAGATTGAGCTCGAGAGCTGGACCGAGATCGACGGCGTCCAGTATCTCGAAGCGTTCACCCTTCGCCACGGCGAAGAGCGGTTCACCTATCGCTACGAGGAGATCCGGCCGAACGGCGTCGACCGCTCCGTCTTCAAGGAGGTCTCGCCGGCGGCTCTGCGGGAGATCCGCCGCCGGCTGAAGGAGAAGGTCGGGGAGGCGCCGGCGGAAGATCGCTGAGCGGTCAGCGGCTCTCGCTCGCGAGCAGCTGCTCGCGCACGTAGGAGACCTCGCCGCCGAGCTGATCCTGGACCGCGACCGCGACCTGTCCCCGGTCGCCCCAGAGCGGAACCTCCACCGAGTAGACGAACTCGGTCCGGTCGCCGGCGAGGGGCACGCGGAGCGGCACGGTCTTCTGGCCGACCGGGGTCAGCTGGCCGCGCTCGCTCCGGATCGCCACGAAGACGGTGAAGAGCCCGCGCTGGAGACCCTCTTCGGGCAGCAGCACGAGCCGGCCGAGCGGCACCAGAACCCGCATCGTGACGTTGGTCAGTCCGCGTTCGACCGGGATCCGGTCGCCGATCTCGAGCCGCACGTCGAGCGGATTCGAGGCCTCGCCGTGAATCAGCGTCGACACAACGCGGTCGGCGATGCGCTCGTCGAGCCGCTTGCTCATGTAGCTCTTGCGGTAGCGCAGAGTCAGCCCGGGACGGGCCACCTCGACCCGCAGGTTGTGCCGCCTCCCGTCGCCCGGCGTCAGGGGCTCGAACGCGAGCTGATAGCCGGCGCTCCAGTCTTCGGTCATCTGGACCAGCGCGCGCTCGACGTCGTTGGAGTCGAGCAGCGCCCGGCCGCCGGTCTCGTCGGCGAGCAGGAAGAGCGGATCCTGCTTGTTGCGCTTGCCCTCCATCTCGGTGTCGAACGACGTGCGCGCGGAGTCGACGCTCGCCGAGCGGTTCGTCGGCATGTGGGCCTGGAACATGTAGAAGCTGACCTGGTAGGTGTTGGCGTGGCCGGCCAGGCGCGTCCATTCGTCGGCGGTGTTGAACTCCTGCAGGGTCGAGGCGGTCTTGGTCGGGTCCCAGCGGGTGTACTTGGCGTTGCCCAGGAGCTCGGTGTCGAGGGCGTTGTCGAGGCCCTTCGAGACGCCGGTGCCGTCGCACAGCTCGCTGGCGAAGCGGTAGGCCTCGGCGCCGGGGACCAGGGGGATGCCGTCGCTGACGTGGAGCAGCACCTTGCGCCCCTCGTAGCCGGCCAGCGAGTTGACGAAGCGGTTGAGCTCCGCGATCGTCGTCATCACCCGGCCGTGCACCTGCTGCACGTGCGATTCCGCGATGAAGCCCAGATCGACGCAGGGATCGCCGAGAAAGAAGCCGCTGCTCAGGTTCTCCTCGGCATGCCGCCGCTCGATGATCTCCAGGATGCGCTGATCGTCGTTGAAGGCCAGCAGGCTGATCGCTCGCGAGCGGGCCTGCTCTCTCAGGACTCGCCTCAGGGCTTCCCGATCCCGCGTCATCTCGAGCAGCACCTCGGTCGTGCCGCCGAAGCCGACGACCATCACTTCGTCGGTGGGCTCGAGATGGGTCGCGAGCTTCGCCTCGAGCGTTTTCATCAGGCGGGCGCGCGAGTTGGGGTGCAAGTGAAGGTTGTCGAGAAAGATGACCAGCCGTCGCGGGATCGGCGCGGCGGCGTCCGCGCCGCTGCGGCCGGGCGGCGCCGCGCCGCCCGCCGTCCCCTGCCCGGCGGAGCGGGCGGCCGTGAACTGGGAGATCGGGACCGGTCGCCCATCCTGGAACAGCCGGAAGTCCTCGGCCGTCAGATTGGTGATCGGCACGCCGTCCCGGTCGTGAACGAAGACGTCGACGAGCACCAGCTCGACCTCGACCCGCTCGGCGAAGACGGCGTCGCCCTGTGCTCCCGACGGCGTCGGAAGGGCTCCGAGCCAGAGCACGGCCGCCAGCGTGAACAGAGCGAATGGGTCACGTTGCATCGCGGTGTCGGGCCCGCACGCGACGGTCCCTACCGGTAGGAGGGGAGTGGGCGGTAGGGTCCTTCGATGATCCTATCGCAGGGTCCCTGTGCCATCGGCGGGTCCAGGGCCGAGGGTTGGGGGTGGGCAGGTCCCCCGTCCGGGGCTGGCTCGCGCCCCATCTGAAACCGGATCGCGAGAGAGCCTTGCCAGGCGACAAGGCCTGGCAAGTCTCCTCTTGGGGTGGCTGGGTGGGGGCGCTGCGC
>JBFGLX010000065.1:0-13419 GCA_041575955.1 Thermoanaerobaculia bacterium | reverse complement strand
GTGGCCTCCACGGCGTGGTAGGAGCTGCCGCTTGCGAACGGCGCCTCGCGGAGGCGACCTTTCGGGCGACGGACACGGGGACCTCAGACGCTGAGCGAGCCGCCGTTGTCGTCCGGGCCGAGGCCGAGCAGGAAGGGCACCGCCCGCCGGGCCCACTCGTCGGGCTTCGGATGGGCGGCGGCGGTCTCGCCCCAGGCCGTGCGCAGCATGTCGGTGTCGATCACCCCGGGGTTGAGGGCGATCGCCGCCATGCCCTCGGGTAGCTCGTGGGCGAGCGCTCGGGTCATTCCTTCGACCGCGAACTTGGTGGCGCAGTACGGCGCCACGCCGGCCGACGTCGTCCGCCCCCAGCCCGAGCTGAAGTTGACCACCACCCCGCGCCGGCGCTCGATCATCGCCGGCAGGAAGCCCAGCATCACCCGGAAGACGCCAGTGACGTTGACGTCGACGAGCCCGGTGAACTCCTCGAAGGGGATCTTCCAGAGGTCGGTGACCCGGTTGATCTGGCCGGCGTTGTTGATCAGCAGGTCCGGCGGGCCGAAGCGCTCGACCAGGTCCGCCGCCCACGCCTCCACCCGCTCGCCGGTGACGTCGACGACCTGGAAGTCGTGTCGCCCGCCGAGCTCGGCCGCGAGCTCGCGCAGGTCGTCCCGGCCCCGGCCGCAGCCGAGCACGGTGTGGCCGGTGGCCGCGAAGCCGCGCGCCATGGCCCGGCCGAGGCCGCGGCTGGCGCCGGTGACGACGATCGTCCGGCTCGACATCCCCGCGCCATTCTAACCAGAGGGCACCGGGCCCTCCCCGACGGCTCGGACCGGACGGACCGATCGTAGCGGCGTAGATCCCGGCTTCGGCCTCGGCCCCCGTCGCCGGCGTCTGGGCCTCCAGTACTACGACGGCCGGACGCCGCTCGGCGAGCTCTGCCAGCGCGATCAGCGGTTCCCGACCCTCGGCCTGTGGCTCGACCCGTGAGACGGCTCTCGCGGGCCGCCACCGGCGCGCTCGGCGCCAGCCGGCAGGCCGACCTCTCGCACCCAGTCTCGACGGTCTGTTCGCGGCCCGAGCGCGAAGCCTGTCCACCGACCCGGTGAAGCCGCCGCCGTCCGCCCTACCGGGTAGCGGGCGACGTCAAAGCTCCGGCTCGGACGGCCTCGCCGCGTGACCTGTGACGTGCTTCATGGCACCCGCCTGCCGCTCTCCGTAGCTTGCCGTCCAGGCGGGAGACGCCGGACTTGGACGACCACGGACATCGAGCACGGCACGGAAACCTGGGATCGCAAGCGGCGTTGGCGCTCGCGCTGCCGCTTCTTGTTTGTGCGGGCGCCGGCGGGGCGGCGGCACGGCCCGAGGTCGACGCACAGAGCCGGGAGCTCGAGCAGGTCGCCAGGGAGACCCCGCTGGGCTCGCCACTCCGCCTGCGCGACCTGCAGCTCGGCTCCGACCGGCCCGCCGTCAATCTCTCTCTGGAGCGCTTCCGGGTGTTCGCCCCCGAGGCTCGAGTCGTGGTGCACGGTCCCTACCGGACCTCGGAGTCGCCGCCACCGGAAAACGCCTATTTCCGAGGGGCCATCGAGGGCGAGCCTGCTTCGTGGGCCCTGCTCACCGTCGGCGAGCGGGGCGGCGTTCGCGGCCAGGTCATGAGCCAGGGCGTCCGGTGGGTCGTGGGCGGGGGCGGCAAGGCCAGGGGGCCGGCCGCCGGCCTGGCCGCCCGCGAAGTGGCCGACGGCGAGTTCGTCGAGCAGGCGTTGGGGTTCAGCTGCGACGCGGAAGCGCTCGGCCCGGCGCCGGAGCCCCCCCGGCTCGCCGCGACGTCCGCCGCGAGCGCGGGCCCTCCCCGAACCTCCGCGGCCTCGGCGGGGCTCATCGCGAGCGTCGCGATCGAGACCGACTTCGAGTTCTTCCAGCTGTTCGGCAACTCGAGCGACGCCGCGGACTACGTCGGCGACCTCATGGCCCACGTCTCGACCCTGTATGCCTCGGAGGTGAACACCGGCCTCGAGGTGAGCTCGATCTCCCTGTGGGCGACCAGCAACGATCCCTGGAGCCAGACCTCCGCGACCTGCAGCCTCTACGAGTTCGGCCGCTACTGGAACGAGAACCACGTCGGCGAGAGCCGCAGCATCGCGCACTTCCTGAGCGGCAGATCGCTCGGCGGAATCGCCTGGCTGGGTGGGCTGTGCCGTCCCGCGTTCGACGTCAACCACGGCGGCAGCTGTCCCGGCCTGGTGCCCTCTGCCGACTCCTACGGCGGAGGCTACGGTCTGAGCAGCGGCTTGAGCGGCAGCTTCGATCTCCAGAATCCGACGCTCGTGTGGGACAGCCTGGTGGTGGCGCACGAGATCGGCCACAGCTTCAAGTCGCCCCACACCCACTGCTACGGCGGGCTCGAAGGCAACGCGAACCCGATCGACGGCTGCTACGTGGGCGAGTGCGGATCGTCCGGTTGCGCCTGCGGCCAGAGCTCGCTGCCCGCCGGTTGTCCGGGCTCCGGCCAGGGCTGCGGCAGCCTGATGAGCTACTGCTACCTGCTGAGCGGCGGCATCGGCAACATCGGCTGGACGCTGGGCGCCGGCCACCCGTACGGCATCGAGGCGGACCGGGTACCCACCCGGATGATCGGCCACGTCCAGGCGAGCGCGAATCAGTACCCCGGCTGTCTCGTACCGGACAACGTGGCGCCGACGGCGTCCGACGATGCCTACTCCACGTTCGACGATCTCGACCTCCAGGTTGCGGCCCCAGGAGTGCTGGGCAACGACGGCGACGCCGATGGCGATCCGCTGAGCGCGGTCCTCGTCTCCTCGCCGTCGAACGGGTCGCTGACCCTCGACGCCGACGGCTCCTTCGTCTATTCGCCCGACGCGGGCTTCATCGGCAGCGACAGCTTTACCTACAAGGCCACGGACGGGCTTCTGGAATCCAGCCCGGCGGTGGTGACGGTCGACGTCGTCGAGTGTACGGACCCCGACGACCTCGTGCTCGAGAACGAGACGGTCTCCGGCGCGGAGAGCTTCGAGGCTTGCCGATCGATCGTCGCCGGCCCCAGCTTCCAGATCATGCCCAGCGGCAACGCGCTCCTCGAAGCAGGATCGGCGGTGAGCCTGAGCAACGGGTTCAGCGCCGAGCAGGGCGCCGGCCTCACGGTCCGGATCAGCGGCTAGCCCTCTCCGGTCCGGCCAGGGCAGCGCGAGCCTCCACCGAGGCGAGAGGTGGCCCCCGTGCGCTCGGCGCCCGGAACTCCTTTCGTTATGTTATACTTAGCGCGTTCTTTTATCGGAACGGCGTGGTGAGGAAGCGTCGGAGCTGGGCAGGAGTGCCTCCGCCAGCATCCGGCTCACCATGGCGTTTTGGGGGTTGGTAAAGGGGGGGAACATGACGTGTTTCTTGTGTTGTCGTAAGAGGGTACCGCCTCTGTCGGCGGTTGCTCTCGGTCTCTTCGCGCTCATCTTCACGGCCCCGGCCGCGCCAGCGACTGCCCAGGTGTGCTCGACCGCCGTGGACATCGACCACTTCAGGCTCACCTTCGTGGGGGCGACCTTCAACCCCGGGCTTGGAATCACAACCTACGACTACTGCATCGAGAACCTGGGCGGCCAGGCCCTCAGCCACTGGGTGCTGGAGGCTTGCTTTCCTCCCAGCTCGCTCACCTCGTGCTCGCCGGCTCCATGCTTCTACCAGCTCATCGACCCGACCACGGGGGTGACCGGAGTCAAGTTCGACAACCTGACCCTCGACACGGGACAGACGGAGTGTTATTCGTTCGACGTACTGGGCGATCTCACGAGCCTCACCGACGTCGTGGCCGCCATGAAGTACGCGCAGTTTGCCTCATACGGCTCGATCTGCGGCCCGAGTTGTGCGGCGCCCATCTGCGGCGACGGCAACCTCGACCCGGGCGAAGAGTGCGACGACGGCAACAACGTCGATGGCGACGGCTGTAGCGCCGTCTGCACCGTCGAGCCCTTCTGCGGCGACGGCAACCTCGATCCGGGCGAAGAGTGCGACGACGGCAACAACGTCGATGGCGACGGCTGCGACGCCAACTGCAAGGTCGAATTGCCGCAGGCGTTCTGCGGCGACGGCAACCTCGATCCGGGCGAAGAGTGCGACGACGGCAACAACGTCGACGGCGACGGCTGCAGCGCCACCTGCACCGTCGAGCCCGTCTGCGGCGACGGTAACCTCGACCCGGGCGAAGAGTGCGACGACGGCAACAACGCCGACGGCGACGGCTGCAGCGCCAACTGCACCGTCGAGCCCTTCTGCGGCGACGGCAACCTCGACCCGGGCGAAGAGTGCGACGACGGCAACAACGCCGACGGCGACGGCTGCGACGCCAACTGCGAGACCGAGACCGTGGCCCTCGTCTGCGGCGACGGCATCCTCGACCCGGGCGAGCAGTGCGACGACGGCAACAACGTCAACGGCGACGGCTGCGACGCGAGCTGCCGGCGCGAGGTGCCGACGCTGGGCGAGTGGGGCGTGATCCTGCTGGCGCTCGCACTGGCGGCCCTGGGAGCGCTGGCGCTGTCGAGGAGGAGGGGCTCGGTCTGATCGCGAGACCGGGGCGCCCTGCGGGGTCTGCCGCCGGCTCGAACCGCTGCGGTGGCCCGGGAGGGTGGTGGGATCGGCCATGAGCTCGCACCACTTCGTCGGCTGCGGGCTCGTCGCGTCGGCCCTTCGGGGCGCCGCCAACGACCCCGACGCCCTGCGGCGGAGCGTGACCGGGCGGGTATCGGCCTGCGGTCTGGAAGTCGTGGGAGAGCAGACGGTTCGCTTCGAGAACGATGGCCTGACGCTCGTCTGGATCCTGGCCGAGTCGCATCTGGTGCTGCACTACTGGGGTGCGGAGGGCTACCTCACGATCGACCTGCACGTCTGCGACTATCGGGGGTCGAACCGCGCGCGGGCCCGGCGGCTCGCCGCCGCTCTGGAGGTGCTCTGCTTCGCAGCGGGGTCCGGCAGCTGGCGCGAGATGCACCTCGAAGAGCCCGTGGAGAGACCGGCATCGGGGGCGGTGGCGCCATGACGACGCCCGCGGTCCCGCGCGGGGCGGGGGCGGCCTTCGCGCTCCGGATGGCGGTCTGGATCGTCGCCCTGCTCGGTCTGCTTCGGCTCCCCTGGGTGCAGCGGCAGCTGCTCGTCCCGTTCGCCGGCCTCCAGCACCAGCTCGCCTGCGCGATCACCAGGGCGCCAAGCGATGCGGTGGCGGTCGACGTGAGCTGCACCGGCGGCGACGCCATGACCCTCTGCCTGGGCGCGATTCTGGCGTTCCCGGCGACCTGGCGGCAGCGTGCGAGTGGCTGCGCGATCGGCCTGGCGCTGATCGCGACCCTGAACACGCTGAGAATCGGCACGCTGTCGCTGGTGGCCGGTAGCCGCGATCTGTTCCAGCTCCTCCACCTGTACGTCTGGCCGGCGGCCCTCATCGTGATGACGGCCGGCTTCGTCTTTTTCTGGATGAGCTCGGTGGGTCGCGGGGGTGGTCTCGCGGAGCTGCCGCGACCGATCGGGCGACTCGCGTCGCCCGCGCGGCGGTTCCTCGGGCTCACCCTGCTGTTCGCGGCGCTCTACTACGTCGGCGCGGCCTGGTTCCTGGACTCACGGTGGCTGCTGGCGGTGGCCAACGGGGTCGCCGGTACCGCGGGGCTCCTGATGTCGTCGGTCGGAGCTTCGGCCGAGGTCACGGGCAACCAGCTCACCACCGCCAGCGGCGCTTGGGTGGTGACGCAGCAGTGCGTCGCCACCCCGCTCATCGCCGTCTATCTCGCCGCGGCCTTCGCGCTTGTCCTGCCCCCGCTCAAACGCGCCCTCGCGATCCTGGCCGCGGTACCGATCTTCCTGCTTCTCGCAACCGCCAGGCTTCTGGTCCTGGCCCTGCCGGAGACGCTCGTCGCCGGCTCCTACGGCGTGGCGATCCATGCTTTCTACCAGGTGGTTGCGGCGGTTCTGTCGGTGTTCGTCATCGCCCGACTGCGACCCGGGGCGAGCTGGACCGAGAGCATCGCCCGCGCGCTGCCGGCCGTGGGCATCGGGGCGGTGGCCGGCGGAGTCGTCGGAGCCTGGCATGCCGCCTCGGTCCGGCCACTGCTTGCCCACCTCTCGGAGAGCGCACATCTGGGCCACGGCTGGGTCGACCCACAGGGCGCCCTGGATCTCCTCCCAGCCTTGCAGATCGGCCTGTTCGCCGCCCTGCTCTGGCTCCGCCGGGGCCGCCGCGACCTCGGCGCCCTGACCGCCGCCTGGCTGTTTCTTCTCCTGCTCCAGGCCGCCGCCGTCGTCGGATTCGGAGAGCTCGCCCGGCATGCGCCGCTCGAGCCGCCGATCGTGGTGATTCGGGCCCTGGCGCTGATCGTGCCTCTGGCGCTCGCGTGGCCGCTCGACCGGCGCGGTGGGTCGAGGCCGGCGTCGCTGGCGGAAGCGACCGCCACCCAGGCCGGCTGAGGTGACGCCGGGCTGCCGGGACCGGCGTTGCGCCGCCCGGACTCGATCTCAGGCCCGGGAGGCGTAGCTCCGCGACACCGGGCTCCGAAGCAGCCGGACGGACGGCTCGGGTTCACGGTGGAGGTCGTCGACGAGCCAGAATCGCAGGATCGTCAGGAGCGCCTTGAAGCCGTCGAGCCAGGTGATCTTCTTGCCTTCCCGGTAACTGCGGCCACGGTAGCCGATGGGCACCTCGAAGATCCGGCAGCGGCGCTTGGCGATCTTCGCGGTCAGCTCCACCTCGATGCCGAAGTCGTCGCAGCGGATCGGAATCGACGCGAGCAGCGGGGCTCGGAACATCTTGTAGCAGGTCTCGACGTCGGAGAGGGCGAGACCGGTCAGTGAGTTGCTGACGAAGGTCAGCAGACGGTTGCCGAGCTCGTGACCGAGGCCGCGGCCGCGGCGCCGCTCGCGGGCGGCGAAGCGGGAGCCGTAGACCACGTCGGCCGCCTGCTCGCGGAACGGCCGGACCAGCTTGCCGAGCTCGCCCGGGTCGTATTCGAGGTCGGCGTCCTGAAAGACGATAAGGTCCCCCGCCGCTTCCGCGATGCCGGCCCGAAGGGCCGCCCCCTTGCCCTCGTTCTCGCTCTTCCGAATGAGCCGCAGGCGGTTCGGATGCCGGCCGGCGATCGCGGCGACGATCTCGGCGCTGCCGTCGTCCGAGCCGTCATCGACGACGATGACCTCCATTCCCGAGATCCCCGGGATCGACGCCGCGAGCAGACGCCGGAGCAGCTCGCCCACGAGCGGGCGCTCGTTGTAGACCGGTACGATGACGCTCAGCCTGACGGCGCCGGAAAGACCGACAGGCTGGTCGTCTTGCCACGGACGGGCTCGAGTCATCGGATTGGCGCTACCATACCAGCTGAGCTCCAGCGGTTGGGGGGCGGGCTCGGACCGCGGAGGGGTTCCCCGGGAGGGCTCCCCCGGCTCCGGCCCTCAGGACGGCCGCTTCAGGCTCTTCGAGTCGGCCAGCACCTGCTCGGCGCGGTCCGCTCGATAGCGCATCAGCGCCGCCCGGATCTCGTCGTCGGCGACGCCCAGGATCTGGGCGGCGAGGATCGCGGCGTTGATCGCCCCCGCCTTGCCGATCGCCAGCGTCCCGACCGGCACGCCGGCCGGCATCTGGACCATCGACAGCAGCGAGTCCAGCCCCTTGAGCGACGGCGACTCGATCGGGATCCCCAGCACCGGACGGTCGGTGTGGGCCGCGACCACGCCCGCGAGGTGCGCAGCGCCGCCGGCAGCGGCGACGAACACCTGGATGCCGTGGGCGTCCGCCTCCTCGACGAACGCCTGCAGCGCGGCCGGCGTCCGGTGCGCGGAGAGCGCCCGGACCTCGCTGTCGATGCCGAGCTGATCGAGGGTGGCGACGCAGTGCTCCATGGTCGCCCAGTCGGAGGTCGAGCCCATCAACACCGCGACCCTGGCAGTCTTCTTCACGGCGCGGAGGCTAGCACAAGCGGCCGCCGCCGCGGCGGCGCGCCAGAAGCCAGCCGTAGACCACGAGATTGACGGCCACGACCAGCACCCCGAGAGCGATCTGCACGCCGCGGGTCAGGGCGCCCGGGTAGAGCACCGGCAGCAGGTAGTGCTCGATGAAGCCGCCGCCGTAGCCGGCCCCCCCCGCCAGCCGGCGCAGGTGGTTCTCGAGCGGCGTCAAGGGGCAGATGCCGCCCGCGAGCTCGATGCCGGCGCCCCAGATCGCGGCCGGCACGTGCAGCCAGGCGAGGCGGCGCCAGCGCACGACGGCGAACGCGCCGACGGCGACGAAGACCACGAACGCAAAGTGAAGCGCGACGACGGCGTCGGCCGCGAGGCGATAGATCATCGATAGCCAGCCTGATCGGAATCAGAAATTGAACAGGTCGTCGAAGGCCGACTTGGCGTCGCTCGGCGCCGGGCCTCCGCTGTCGGATGCGAACTCCTGCACCGTCTTCGCCTGGAAGAGCCCGCACTCGTTGCGCTGGGCCTTCTTGGCGATCCGCGCCTCGATCGGCTGCCGGCACTCCTTCGGGGCGGAGCTGTCGAAGTAGGTGCAGTTGGTGCAGGAGTGAAGATCGGAGCCGCACTCGCCGCAGGTCGCGTCGACGGCTACCTCGGGATCCAAGACGCGCGTGCCGCAGCGCGCGCACTTGAAGACCGTGGCCGTCGGCTTGCCGAGGCCGCGCCCCCGCGGGCCCTCGCGCGGCGGCCGCGGACCGCTCGGGCCGCGCCGTCCGCCGGCGCCGCGATCGTCGTCCTGGTAGCCCTGCTGCCGGTACTTGCGCGACATCGGACCGGTTATACCATTCCGGGGGACGCGGGGAGAGCGGGCGGGGGCGAGCCCGCCCTATGACGGACCCGGGGGATCGAGCAGGCCGTGCGCCGAGATCTCGCGGTAGATCAGCGCCGCCGCCCGGCCGGCGCCGATCTCGTTGTAGTGGCCGTCGTAACGAAAGCGGTGGCTCTCGTCGAACAGGGGCACCGGCACGTACGGAATCCCCCGCTCGCCCGCGAAGCGCTCGACCTGCCGGTAGAAGCTCTTGTCGCCGATGGCGACCAGCGCGAGCCACGACGACAGGGAGCGAATCTCGTCGAGGGCCTCGAGCAGCAGCCGGCTCTCGGCCGAGGCGGCGTCGCCCCCGGCTGGAACGTCCGCCGCGATCGGCGCGGCGTCGTTCGAGCGCCGGGCCGCGGCCAGGCGGTCGCGCACGAGAGCGAGCAGATACGAGCGCTTCATGGCGGCGAGCAGCGGCAGCGGCAGCCATCGGCGGACCAGATCGTCGGGGGTGACGAGATCCATGCGGTTGCCGTCGCGGATCACGATGTAGTCCGAGCTCACCTTCGCGCACTCCCCGAAGCCGACCCGGTTGCCGGCCGCGTCGAGGTAGTGGTTCTTGCCGATGTCGCGCAGGTCGTTGCGGAAAATGAGCACCAGCGTCGGCAGGTTCTGGAGCTCCGGATGGTGCCGGAGGTAGACGGCGTAGGAGTCGGGCGCGCGGCCGGCGCTGTAGCCGAGGTTGACGAAGTCGGCGTCGCCGCCGGCCAGCCGCTCGAGGACGTCGGGGATCGTGTGGCCGTCGTCGAGGCCGTAGCCGAAGGTGAACGAGTCCCCGAAGACCAGCACCTTCGGACGCTCGTCGGGCTCGCCGTCCCGCCATCCCAGGCTGTTGGTGGTCAGGCGGGCGTCGAACGGCACCCCCGAGGAGATGTGCCGTCCGTCGTAGCCCGGCTCGAGGGTGAACTCGGTGAGCGCCGAGTCGGCGTAGAAGTCGGCGCGAATCCGCTGCGGCCGGAAGATGTAGGACACCTCGGGCCGGATCAGGCGCACCACCAGCTCGCCCAGCAGCAGCGACGCGGCCAGGGAGACTCCTAGCGCCAGCAGGCGGATCCCTGGTTGCGGCTTGCGAGTCACACGACGCCCGCGCCCATTCTGGCACACGCGCTGGGGCTGCCCTCTCCCCCGCATCCGGCGCGGGTCGTGGTACGGAAAGAGCTCGAATACCCCGTCCGGGGCTGGCTCGCGCCCCTGCTGAACGGGCGGCTCGAGGGAGCCCTGCCAGGCGCCGAGGCGTGGCGAGTGTCCTCTTGGGCCCTTTCCGTACCACTACCCCGGCGCGCGGCGCGAATCGAATGTGGTAAGTGTCGCGTGCGGCGAAGCTGGCCATGACCTCGCGAACCACAGACGCGCCCCTGGTCGAGATTCGGGAGCTGTCGAAGACCTATCGCGAGGGCGACCGCGAGCACGCGGTGCTGCGCTCGGCCGACGCCGACATCCGCCGGGGCGAGCTGGTGGTCCTGCTCGGCCGCAGCGGCTCCGGCAAGTCGACCCTGCTGAACCTGCTCAGCGGCATCGACCTGCCCACCTCGGGCGAGATCCGGGTGGACGGCATCGCGATCGGCGCGCTCTCGGAGCGCGAGCGGACGCTCTTCCGCCGCCGGCGGATCGGCTTCATCTTCCAGTTCTTCAATCTGATCCCGACCCTCACGGTCGGGGAGAACCTGCTGCTGCCGGTGGAGCTCAAGCGCCGGCCGCTGGCCGCCGATCGGGCGCGCGCCACCGAGCTCCTCGAGCAGGTCGGCCTCGGCGACCGCCTGCCGAGCTTCCCCGACCGGCTCTCCGGCGGCGAGCGCCAGCGGGTGGCGATCGCCCGCGCCCTGATGAACGATCCCGATCTCGTGCTGGCCGACGAGCCGACCGGCAACCTCGATCTCGAGACCGGCCTCGAGGTGCTCGAGCTGCTCGACCGGCTGACCCGCAAGACCGGCAAGACGATGGTGATGGCGACCCACAGCCGCGAGGTGATCGGTGTCGCCGACCGGATCCTGAGGATCGAGGACGGCCGGCTGGTCGAAGCGGACCGATCCGGCGCCGCGGCCACCGGATCCGAGCCGGGATGAGCGCCCTCCTCTCCCGGCTCAGCCGGCGCCACTTCGCGCGCCATCCCTGGCAGGCGCTGCTGGCGGTCCTCGGCGTCGGCCTCGGGGTCGCGGTGGTGGTGTCGATCGACCTGGCGAACGCCAGCGCGCTGCGCGCGTTCGCCCTCTCTTCGGAGGCGGTCACCGGCCGCGCCACCCACCGGATCACCGGTGGCCCGGCCGGGGTGCCCGAGGAGCTATTCGCCCGCTTGCGCTCGAACCACGGCGTGCGCCCGTCGGCGCCGGTGGTGGCGGGCTACGTCGGACTCAAGGACCGGCCGGGGCGCGTCGTCCAGATCCTGGGGCTCGACCCGTTCAGCGAGCGGGGGTTCCGCAGCTACCTCGAGCAGGGCGCGGCCGGGCTCGACATCGACGTCCTCCTGACCGAGCCGGGGAGCGTGCTGACGTCGGCCCGGACCGCCGCCGATCTCGGGCTGGAGCCGGGCGCGAGCCTCGTCCTCGACTTCGCCGGCGAAGAGCGCAAGGCGCGGCTCGCCGGCTTGCTCGAGCCGCACGAGCTGCGGCAGGAGGCGCTCGCCGACCTCCTGGTGGCCGACGTCTCGACCGCCCAGGAGCTGCTCGGAGTCGAGGGCCGGCTGACCCGGATCGAGCTGATCCTCGACGATGGCCCGGGCCAGGCCGCGCGGATCGCCCAGATCGAGGCCCTCCTGCCGCCGGGGGCGAGGCTCGAAGGGGCGAGCGCCGCCGGCGCGGCGGGCGAGCGCATGACCGGAGCCTTTCGGACCAACCTGCAGGCGCTGAGCCTGCTGGCGCTCCTGTGCGGCGGGTTCCTGATCTACAACACCGTGACCTTCGCGGTCGTCCAGCGGCGCCAGCTCTTCGGCGGGCTGCGCGCCCTGGGCGTGACCCGCCGCGAGATCTTCGGCCTGGTGCTGGGCGAGGCCCTGCTCATCGGCCTGGTCGGTGGCGCGCTGGGCCTCGCCGGCGGCGTAGCCCTCGGGCGCGGACTGGTCGGACAGGTGACCCGGACGATCAACGACCTCTACTTCACGGTCGCCGTCCAGGGTCTGGCGCTCGACCCGCTCGCCCTCGGCAAGGGCGCGCTGCTCGCGGTCGGCGCCTCGCTGCTGGCCGCGCTGGCGCCGGCGGCGGAAGCGATGGCCACCTCGCCGCTCACCGCGCTCGATCGCGCCGAGCTCGAGAGCCGGACGCATCGGGCCGTGCCCAGGGCGAGCGCCGCGGGGATCGCGCTGCTCGGCCTCGGCGCCCTGCTCCTCGCCTGGCCGGGATCGGGCCTGCCGGCGAGCTTCGCCGGCCTCTTCGCCCTGCTGCTCGGCTTCGCGCTCTTGACGCCGGCCGCCACGATTCTTCTGATCGCCGTCCTGACGCCCGTGGCCGGCCTGCTGTTCGGCCAGCTCGGCCGCATCGGGGGGCGCGGCGTGGTCGCCGCGCTGAGCCGCACCGCGGTCGCGATCAGCGCCCTGATGATCGCGGTCTCGGTGATCGTGGGCGTCGACGTCATGGTGCGCAGCTTCCGCGCCACGGTCGAGGGCTGGCTCGAGTACTCCCTGCCGGCCGACCTCTACCTGTCGGCCGGGGCGGCGCCCACCGGCGACCTCGAAGGCGTGCGCCCGGGGTTCGACGCGGCGCTGGTGGAGCGCCTGCGGGCGCTCGACGGGGTCGCCGGCATGAGCACCCTGCGCCACACGAGCGTCCGCTCCGGCGACGGCGAGACCCGCCTGATCGCCGTCGATCTCGCCCCGGGGTCGTTCGATTCATTCGCGTTCAAGAGCGGCGATCCCGAGTCGATCTGGCCTGCGTTCGAGCGCGGCGAGGTGGCGATCGTGTCGGAGCCCTACGCCTCGCGCACCGGCGCCGGCGTCGGCTCCGAGGTGTGGCTCGAGACGCCCGGCGGCCCCCGGAGCTGGCCGGTGGCCGGCGTGTTCTACGACTACGCCTCCGAGCTCGGCACCGTGACCCTGTCGCGCCGGACATACGCCGGACTCTGGCGGGACGACTCGGTCACCGCCCTCTCGATCCGCGCCGCCGAGGGCGCCGACCTCGCCGAACTGACCGCCGCGGTCCGCGGCGCGGGCGGCGGCCGACAGCTTCGCATCCGCTCCAACCAGGCGATTCGCGAGGAATCCCTGCGGGTCTTCGATCGCACCTTCGTGATCACCGGCACGCTACGCCTGCTGGCGACGCTGGTGGCCTTCGTCGGCGTCCTGAGCGCGCTCATGGCCCTGCAGCTCGAGCGCGCCCGCGAGCTGGGCGTGCTGCGCGCCCAGGGCCTCACCCCGGGCCAGGTGTGGACGCTGGTCACCTCCCAGACCGGCCTGATGGGCCTGATCGCGGGGCTGCTGGCCGTGCCGGTGGGGATCGCCACGGCGGCGGTGATGATCTACGTCATCAACCGCCGATCGTTCGGCTGGACGCTCGAAATGCAGCTCAGCCCCGAGCCGCTGCTGACGGCGCTCGGGGTCGCTCTCGGCGCGGCGCTCCTGGCCGGCGTCTACCCGGCCTTCCGCATGGCCCGCACCTCCCCGGCTGAGGCGCTGCGCTCGGAATGAACGGTCT
>JBFGLX010000064.1:0-13438 GCA_041575955.1 Thermoanaerobaculia bacterium | reverse complement strand
GACGATCTCCAACACCTC
Organism: Thermoanaerobaculia bacterium; assembly: GCA_041575955.1. Lineage (GTDB taxonomy): Bacteria > Acidobacteriota > Thermoanaerobaculia > Multivoradales > JAHEKO01 > JAHEKO01. Next base: position 13,420 of record JBFGLX010000064.1, on the reverse strand, counting down.
TCCTTCGAGCAGCCCGGCGAGTCTCCGGTAGGCCTCGAACACCACGTAGGTGGTGATGCTCTTGCCTCGAACGTCCAGGCTGGTGCTGATCGGCATGGTGTCCTCGCTCCGGCGGTTCGCCCTAGCTTCCAACGCCCGACGGCCCGCGGGCCAGACACGGAGGGATGGACCGCTACCGCCCGCTTGGCCCAATCAGCGCCCCCGGCAAACCCACCCCACGGGGTGTTGCCGGGCCCGGGTCGACGGCCTAGCCTCGGACCGGGTCCGCCCGATGCACTGGACCGCGAGAGTCTCGCGAGCAGGGCGCACGATGTTCGCCATCGTGGGAGTGGTCTTCGCTGCCGAGCTGGTTGTCATGGCTGGCCTCCAGCACTGGCTCGGTGAAGTGTGGCACTTGCATCTCGCGCTTCTGGATGCTGCCCTGCTCGCTTTTTTGATCGCGCCACCGGTCTATCTGCTGGTCCTGCGGCCGTTGCGGCGTGAATACGAAAGACGCATCGAGGCCCAGCGGCAAGCGGCGCTCGCGGATCGCCTGGCGATGACCGACCCGCTGACCGGGGTGCTCAACCGCCGGGGGATCAAGGCCGGGCTGCTCGAGGCGATGGCCCAGGCCGACCGCTACCGGCGGCCGCTGTCGGTGGCGATGCTCGACGTCGACGGCTTCAAGGCGATCAACGATCGCCACGGCCACAGCGTCGGCGACGAGGCGCTGCGCGCGATCGTGCGGCTGGTGCGCCGGAGCCTGCGCGGCCCCGACCGTCTCGGGCGCTACGGCGGCGACGAGTTCCTGCTCCTCCTGCCCGAGACGCGGCTCCCGGATGCGCGCCGGCTCGTAGACAGAATCTCCGGCCTGCTGCGCAACACCACCCTCGACATCCACGGCCAGAGCGTCGAGCTCGGTGCCAGCCTCGGAGTCCGGGAGTTCGAGCGCGGCGAGAGCCTGGAGTCCCTGCTCGAGCGGGTCGACCGCGAGCTCTACCGGGCCAAGGACTCCCGTTTCGCGGGCGCGACGAACGTCCTGACCGGCGGCTTCGCGCGCGGTTAGCACGGGCGCGGCCGGGCGCCCAGCCGACTTCCCTCTATCTCGCGGCCCGTTTCGGCCCTATACTCAGCCGCCGCCGGCAGCCAGCGCTGCCGTGCCAAGGAGGTCGAAATGCGACGTCAACCGGTTCTTGCCTCACTCTCTGTGCTGTTCCTCGGCGGACTTCTCGCCGCGCCCGCCGGCGCCGCCACCCAGGCCGTCTCGGGTGGCCACCTCAAGATCGAAGCGCTCTCGAAGCTGACCCAGGGCGGCAAGCTGACCCTGGTCGGGTTCGCCTGGGACGGCCCGGCGCGGCTGTTCGCCAAGGACTTCGCAGCGTCCGGTCTGGCGGCGACCACGGCCGGCGATCGCAGCTTCTCGGTGGCCGCCGAGGGCCCGGCCACGCTGTGCGAGGGCCTCAAGAAGCTCGGCGCCGACAAGACCGCCCTCGAGCACGGCCGGCTCAGCTTCCGGAGCGCCGACGGGCCGCTCCAGGCGCTCAAGCTCGACGGCATCACCGTCGGCGCGGTCGACTGCTCCAAGACCCCGTGGACCGCAGATCTCCAGGTCGCGTCGCTGGCGCCCGTCGAGGAGCGCACGAAGGACAAGGCCAAGGACAAGACCAAGAAGAAGGACAAGGCGAAGAAGGGCTGAGGCCCTGCCGCCGCGCGCGAGGGACAGCGGCGGCCGGCCGATCCGAGCGGTGCGTGGCCCGCGCTCGCGGCCGGCCGCGGCCTGGGCGCCTGGCAAGGTATCCTGTCACCCGACTTGGATCGCCCACCGCCCATCTTCCGCTACTCGCCGCTGTCCGAGTACAAGGCGCCGAGCGAGCGCGCGGCCCGGACCGCGCGCCGCCTGCGCCGGATCTGGAAGACAGCCACCGCTGCCTTTCGCGATCCAACGGCGGCGGCCGGCGACGGTTCCGAGGGCCTCGACCCGGAGGCCGCCCTCGTCGCCGCCGAGGCTCTGCCCCGCTTCGAGGTCGAGGCGGCGGCGGACGCGCTGGCCGAGGCGCTCGACGGCTGGCGCGAGGTCGATTCCACCTCCGGGCGGGTGCGGGTCGTCGTCGGCCCGCCGGGCTCGCACGTCGACGAGGTGGCCGCGGAGCTGGCGCGTCGTGAGCGCTGGCGCGAGCTCGAGCCGCCTTCGCGCGCGGATCTGCTCGTGGGGCCCGGCGCCCTGAGGGGGCGCACGACCGAGATCGAAGCGGACGCCGGCGAGCCGGCCCTCGTCCGCCGCCTCGAGCGCTGGTTCCTGCGCAGCGAGCGGGCGCTGCCGTCGACGCGGCTGCTGCTCGCGGCGCTCAGGCGACGGCCGTCTCCCGTGCTCGTCAGCTGCGACAGCTGGGCGTGGGCGTTTCTCGACAGCGCCCTGGGAGCCTCCGATCTGCTGGGCGAGCCACTGGCGCTCGCACCGCTCGAAGGCGGCCAGCTCGAGCGCTGGCTCGGACCGCCGATGCGCTCGCAGGGGCTCACCTGCCGGCCGCGAGACGAGCACGACGAGCTCGTCTTCGACGGCGATCGGGACACGGCCTCCCGCGTGCTCGGAAAGCTGGCCGCGGTGGCGCGCGGCAACCCGGGCGTGGCGCTCGAGCTCTGGCGCCGCAGCCTGCGCCGCGCGGCCGACCGGGAGGACACCGTCTGGGCGCTTCCGGCGGCCGACTCGGAGCTCGACCTGCCGCGGCGACTCGGGGCCGAGCACGATTTCGTCCTCCACGCGATCCTCCTGCACGGCGGGCTCGAGCGCGACCTGCTGCTCGAGGCGCTGCCGCTGCCGCGTCACGACGTTCTCCGGCGGCTCGAGGAGCTGCGCGACGCCGGGATCGTCGCGCAGGGCGGCGGCGAGGTGTCGATCCCGCTCGCGGCCTACGTTCCCGTCAGGCAGCGGCTGGCGGAGGAAGGGTTTCTGGTCGATGGGTTCTAGCGAAAAGACCGCGCGGATCTTCCGCGACTGGAGCGAGATCTCGTTCGTCGAGGTCGGCCTGGCGCTCGGCGCGGCGATCGTCGCCATCGTCGCCGTCAAGCTCGTGGTGCCGCGGATCGCCGCGATCCTGCCCGACCGGTTCCGCTTCTACGTCCTGCCCTGGGAGCCGGTGCTGCGGCTGCTGATCCTGGCCGCGGCGTTCTTCTACATCGCGCCGCTTTTCGTCGAGCCGAGCGCCGAGAACCTGCTCGCCATCGGCGGCGCCACCGCCGTCGCCCTCGGCTTCGCCTTCAAGGACTACGTAGCCAGCCTGATCGCCGGCGTCGTCGCCCTCTACGAGCGTCCCTATCGGGTGGGCGACTGGGTGCGCATCGGCGACACCTACGGCGAGGTGCAGAGCCTCGGCCTGCGCACGGTCACGATCCTCACCCCCGACGACACCACGGTGGCGATCCCGCACCTCAAGATCTGGACCTCCTCGATCTACAACGCCAACAGCGGCCAGCGCGACCTGATGTGCGTCGCCGACTTCTATCTCCACCCCGACCACGACGGCGAGCGGGTCGCCGAGGCCCTCCGCGACGTCGCCCTCACCAGCCCCTACGTCCACCTCGACCGCCCGGTCCGGGTCGTCGCCGCCGAGGAGCCCTGGGGCACCCACTATCGCCTCAAGGCGTACCCGATCGAGGGCCGCGATCAATTCCAGTTCTCGACCGACCTGACCTTGCGCGGCAAGGCCCTGCTGGGGCGCCTCGGGGTGCGCCCGGCGCTCGCGCCGGCGGTGAGCCCGGCGGGCACAGCGAAAGCGTAGCCGACAGCGAAAGCGTAACCGGACGGCGAAAGCGCGGGCGAGCCGCGCAAACTCAGCCACAGCCGCAGGGGTGCTCGAGCCGCGTCAAGGCGAGCGGCCGGAGTCGGTCCTACCGATCCCCGGCCGCCCCATCCCGCCCCGAGCCAAGCCGAGTCTCTTCCCCGTCTCGCCCTGCCCTTGCTCGGGTGGGATGTCTCGAAGGGTTCTCCTTCGCGCCCCTATTGGAGCCCGCCGGGAGCCGGCGGACAATAGGGAGAATCCCTCACGCGGCAGGGGCAAGATCCCCCAGGGCGCGCCGCGCCACCTCCAGGTACCTGCCGCGACTCCCCGAGTCTCCGCTCAGTGGTGTGGGCGGTCTTCGATCGGCACCATCACGTGCACGTAGGGGGTGTCTTTCCACATCACGTAGGGGTCGCCCGAGTGCGGGTCGTCGCTCATGCCCGCCAGCATCGCGGTCGGGAGGATGATCATCAGGTGGGCACCCTCCTTGATGAAGTCCGGTGCTTCGGAAGGGTTCGGGTGCATCGGATTCGAGTTGCTGACGCCGCCGTCACCCATCAGCATGTAGGAGATCCCCATCCGATCGCTGCTGAACGGTTTGCCGGCCTTGAAGGCGGTCAGCCAGCCCTGCCAGACCTCGTCGCCGCACATCGGGAAGCCGTCGCCCGGGAACGTGTTGGGCGCGCACACCCAGTTATTGGTGCCTTCTCGCAGCACGGTTCCGTCGTCGTCGATGATGGTGGCTCCTGCGCTCACCATCGACGGCGCCGCGCTCATGGCGCGTGTGATCTTCACCGCCGCCGGCTCGCTCTCAGCCGCTCGTGCCGCGCTCAAACCCAGAGACATGATCGTTACCGTCAATACGAATGCAAGTACCCTTCGATTCTTCATGGTCTTTCTCCGGTGGCGAAATCTCGCCACGAATGGCGTTGGCCTCGGGATGTGGCCCGACCTGGCTGCGCCTACGCCGGTACCAGGGCCAGTCCCCTGTGAAGCGGGACTATACGCCCGTTTCGGCCTTGGACACTCGCCCCACCTCCAGATACCGGCAAAACGCATTCGCCAGCTTGATCTGCCGCGGCGTCCGGCACTCGGGCTCGAAGATCCTCGGGCTGGCGACCAGGACGCACGCGCTCCGCGCCCGCGAAGTCGCCACATTCAACCGGCTCGAGTCGTACAGGAACTCCATCCCCCGCGGCGCGAGGTCCGGTGACGACGTCGCGGTCGAGAAGATGACCACCGGTGCCTCCTGGCCCTGGAACTTGTCCACCGTGCCGATGCGCGCGGCCGGGTCCGGGAGCCGCTCCTTGAGCGCCTGCACCTGGGCGTTGTAGGGGGCGACGATGAGGATCTGGTCGAGCCGTAGCGGGGCGGTCTCGCCCGCCTGATCGGTCCAGCGGGTCGAGCCGTCGGTGAGACGCTCGACGAGCGTGCCGACGGCGGCGACCTCTTCGGCGCTCGAGCTCTGGTTGCCGTCGTGCTCGACGGGCAGGTACCAGAGGCCGGCGCCGGTCAGGACCGGCCCGGTGAGCACCTGGTTCTCGAGGCCAGGGGTCGGCTCGAGGCGTCCTTCGTAGAAGAGCTCCGAGGTGAAGGCGCAGAGCTCGGGGTGGAGGCGGTACGTCTTGTCGAGAAAGAGGCCGGCGCCCTCCGGGAGGGTTTCCGCTTCGCCCAGGAGATGCTGGAGCGCCGAGACGTGGGTGCCCTCCGGATGACTTCCCTGCTGGGGCTGGTCGAGCTGTTGCGGGTCGCCGAGCAGGACGAGACTCTTGGCGCCGCGGGCGCAGGCGATGACGTCGGCGAGGGCCATCTGGCCGGCCTCGTCGATGAAGAGGACGTCGACCGCCTCGGCGAGGTCCTTGTTGGCCCAGAGCCAGGAAGTGCCGCCCAAGATGTGGATCGCGCCCTCGTCGAGGCCTCGGCGGAGCTTCGGGTAGCTCCTGCTGAACACGATCGCTTCGTCGTCCCCTTCCCTGCGGTTGTCTCCGTGCGCGCACTTGACGATCTGTCCCGCCTTTTCGGCGGCCCCGAGGGTCGCCTCCAGGAAGTTCCGGACGACCTTGTGACCTACTGCCGAAACACCGACCTTCTTCCCCAGTCGAGCGAGCTCGAGCGCCATCCGGACGCCGCTGTAGGTCTTTCCCGAGCCTGGCGGCCCCTGAACCGGCAGCACCCCGGAATCGAGGGCGACAACCAGACGCTTGCCGGCGTCGAGACCGGTCTCCCCCGGAATCTCCTCGACCGGCTTCGCTCCACCCTCCCGATCTCCCGTCCGAGCCACCCGCGGCGGCCGGCGCAGGATCAGGTCGCAGCCGGCACTTCCCGGCCCCCTCCAGCTCCAACCCTTCTCCGCGACCGTCTCGGCGAAGGTCAGCACCGAGTCTGGCTTGGGGTCCGGGCGGATGATCTTGACCATGAACACCGCGGAGGGGTGCCTGCCGGCGGTGTCCGAAGTCTTGCGAATATCCACCGTGCGCTCGCGGGCGCTGAAGGCATCGAGCCTGCCCACCGAGCTCTCGCCCTCCCGAACGTCCGCGCCGTGACTGAACTTCACCTCCTGCTTCGGGTAACGGTACCGGTGGAGCGGCCCCCCCTTGCCGGCTGCCGGCTCCACGACCTCTACGAACTCGAGTCCTGCGATTCCCGCCGGCTCTTCCCAGAGCTGCTCCTCGCTCAGTTCCTGCAGGCGGTACCTGTTCCAGACGCTCACCTTGAACTCACGCCAGTGGTAGTCGGCCAGATGAGCGAGCAGCCAGCGGCCCCGCTCCTCTTCGGTACGCTTCCCCTCGTCGGCGCACAGCCCTTCGGTCAGGCGCTCCATGACCGCGAGAGCACGCTGCTCACGCGCCTTGACGTTCTTGACGACTTCGGGCTCCTCCTCGAGCTTCGGCCGCTCGATCGCCTCCCCCGCCGCCACCCGCTCCGCCCGCAGCTCCTCGAGCCAGCCCCGCAGCCGCAGCGTCGATTCGCAGTCCTCCCGGTTGTACTCGAGAACCGCCGCCCGCGCCGCGGCCGGAATCTCCCCGCCCTGCCCCAGCTCGAGCATCCGCTCCACCCGGAAGAGCGCCCGCCGCGCATCCCGCAGCTCGAGTGCCCGCTCGAACCCGTAGTGCGGCTCGAGCTCCTTGAGCGAGTAGCGCTCGACCGACGCCAGGAGCGCCTGGCGGGTGACCGAGTGCAAGTCCACGAACACCTTGGCGCGCAGCAGGCGATCGACTTCGGCCTCGTGGGTCGCGTAGCGCCCCATCAGGCGCTTGAGGCCCGCCGGCTCGTAGGAGGTGAAGTGGTAGATGCGGAAGCCGGGGCTCGCCTCGAGCCGCTCGATCATCGCGTCGAGGAAGTGCTCGAACGCCCGCTTTTCCGCCTCGGCGTCGTCCGCCCACAGGGAGTCGTAGACCGGGGTACCGCGCTCGTCGAGAGTGACCCAGCCGAAGACGTACTCGAGACCCCCGGTGCCGACGAACGCGTCGCCCTCGAAGTCGAAGAAGACGTCCGCCGGGTCGGGCTCGGGCAGGCGCGCCAATCCCCGCTCGGGGGCAAGCTCCAGGAGCTCGTGGTAGGGCGCCTTCCGGCGTCTCCCCTCGAGCTGCACCCGCGCCTGCTCGCGCGTCTTCTCATACGTCGCCACCGCACCACGCGTGGGCTTCCAGCCGAGCGGGATCGGCTCCTCGGCCAGCCGCGCAAGGGTCGCGATCGAGCGCTCCTCGAGCTCGCGCCGCTGGCCGCGGCTCGCCCCCGCGACGAGACTCAGGTGATCGTCGGCGCGGCGCCGCGCGTCGCACTCCTTCCAGTAGGCGCAGACCTGGCAGTGCTCGACCGGCTCGGGATAGGTCGCGGGCGGCTCGGCCGCGCCAGGTCCGAGCGCCACCGCTTCGAGCAGCCGCCGCTGGATCCACCGGTGGTAGGCCAGGTAGTCCGCCACCCGCAGCGACTCGCGCACCAGCGGCTCCCCCGGCGAAACGACGTGCATTCGCTCCGGCCGCGGCCCCTGCGCCGTCTCCACGAGCTCGGAGTAGAGGCAGAGCTGCAGCACCGTCGCCCCGCGCGTCTCACGCGCGAGCTTCGTGTCCACCACTTCGTAGCGCCACGCCCCGAGCTCGCTCTCACCCGCGACCCGGAGCAGCACGTCCGGCCGCCCGAACCAGACCCCGTCCGCCAGGGCGCCCTGGGCGATGACCTCGACGCCCGCGCGCATCAGCTCGATCGTGCGCTCGATCCGGGCCGCGTCGTCCGCGCCGCGCGCTTCGACGACCTTCAGGCCCGCGGCCCCGAGCTCCTCCAGGTAGCGCGCCTCGTGCTCGAACCCGCGCTCGCGCAGCACCTCCGCCCGGGGGTCGTACCCCTCCGGCCGCTCGCGCTCGCCACGGGCCACGGCGAGGTTGAGCTGGGTCAGGTGATGGCAGTGGAGGTGGTTCGAAAGATCGGTCGCCGAGAGGCGGAGGGAGTTGTCGCGGAGATACATCTCGGCACCGATCGGTGGCTCAATCGCGAAGCCTCTCGACCAGCCAGGACAGAGTACACGAAGCGCGCCTGTCGTCGCCCGCCGTCCGCCGTGTCTGTGAGACCAGATAGCGGCGGGAGGCGCCGATCATCTCGGCGGCCTTGTCGAGTCGGGCCATGTCGGCCGGCCCGGGAGCCGCTGTCAGCTTGACCTCGACCGCCCAGATCTCGCCAGCCAGCTCGAGCACCAGATCGAGCTCAGTGCCGGCGCTTGTCCTGAAATAGAAAGCCTCGAAACGCCGCCCCGTGGAGCCGAGCACGCCGAGCGCCTGCTCGATGACGAAACCCTCCCAGCTCGCGCCGACCCACGGCTGGGACAGCAGCGCTCGCTCATCGAGCACGTTGAGTTGCGCATGCAACAAACCGCTGTCTCGCCAGTAGACCTTGGGGCGCTTGACCAGACGCTTCCTGATGTTGGGCCGATAGGGCGCCAGCCGCCGGATCAGGAACGCGCCCTCCAGAAAATCCAGGTAGCTGTTGACGGTGTGGTACGACAGTCCGAGGCTCTGACCGATCTGCGAAGCATTCCAGGTCTGACCGTGGACGGCCGTCAGCATGCCCAGCAAGCGGTCCGTCGTCCGCGGCTTGGCGGGCAGGCCCCAGTTCGGTAGATCGCGCTGGGTGAGCAGCGCCAGGTAGTCCTTTTGCCAGTGCGGATAGCGGAGCCCATCCAGGACACCACCATCCGGATAGCCGCCGTGGAGCCAGAGAGCCTCGCGAGCCGATCGCTTCTTGAGCTCACTCCACACGAAGGGCGTCAACTCGACGAGAGCCAGGCGCCCGGCCAACGACTCGGAGACCTGGAGCATCAGTGAGGGCGACACCGAGCCCAGCAGCAGGAACCGGCCCATGCGCTTCCGGTCGCGATCGATAGCGCCACGAAGCCGAGGGAAGACCTCGGGCCACGACTGTGCCTCGTCGAGGATCACCAGCTCTCGACTCTGCTCGAGGTTGTCCCATTCCAGGTCGAGCCGCAGGCGCTCGGCCTCCTGCTCGAGATCGAAATACAGTCCGCCCCCCGCCTGGGCCAGGGTCGTCTTGCCACTCTGGCGCGGCCCCACCAGCACAACCGCCGGATACTCGCGCAGCCGCCGTCGGAGCAGACCCTCGATCTGGCGGCGGATCATGATCCTGCATTATAGAAGATGAATTCTATTTTGCAAATCAAGCCTCAGACCCCCTACCTGGCTCTCAGGTAAGGCTCCAAAGCCTCCTCCAGCTCCGCGGCGTCGAACGACGCGTCGAGCACGCGGTTCTTGCCCTTGTACTCGATGCGCAGGAACAGGGTCCGGCCCGATTGATAGAGGGCGAACATGGGCGACGACATGTCGAGGTCCTCGGCTTCGAGCCAGAGGACGAGATCGTAGCCTCGGGTCCAGGCGTTGTACTTGAGCTGCTGCCAGAGGATCCGTAGCGGATCGGTGGTCGGCTCGGTGCGGGTCTCGATCCAGTGGGCGGCGAGCGCGGCCCCGCGAGCGTCGATCTCGTGGCCGGCCAGGCGCCCTTCGGAGAACCGCCCGCGCGCGACGTCGCTCGCGTCGCCGAGGCCCACCGGCCCGACCGCGTTCCAGAGGGTGGCGCCCGCGAGGATCACCACCAGCGCCGCGCCCAGCCAGGAAACCAGCCGGAGCAGCTGGCGCCTCCGGAAGAGCGCCATCGCCTCCCCGAGCGGCCGGTCCTGCAGCGCTCTTGCCGTCTGGTAGTGACGCCCGCAGAACCAGGCGGCCCCTGCCGGGTGCCCGACGGGTCCGTCGGGACGCTGTGGCCGGTAGTCGGTGAAGTGGACCAGACCGCCGCCACCGAGGAGCTCGGACCGCGACGGGTCGAAGCGCTTGCGGCAGACGATGCAGATCGGGGGCTTCAGGGGCGCCCCCTTCTCAGAAATTCGACGGGCCGCGCAGCACCCGGGCGGGAAGGAGCAGGATCGCCTTGAGGATCTCGAAGACGGCGTCGACGGCGACCCCCAGCAGCCGGAACGGAAGCAGCAGCAGCCAGACGAACGGGTAGAGGATCAGGGCCAGGAGCGCCAGCGGCCAGCAGACGATCAGCAGCAGCAGCCACAGCAGAAAGGTCAGCATCGGCGGATGCCGCCATCATAGGGGACGCGGCCGGTTTCAGATAGCGATCGGAGCGGCGGCGAGCTCGAGGTACGGCGTGACGTTCGTGGCGCGACCGTCACGGCTCGAAGGCACGGATGCGGGCCCGGGGGGAGCCAGAGCTCGTCGTCACCAGGAGCTTCCCGGTATGGACGAGCCGGCAGCCGCCGATCTCGACGTCGGGATCGGCCTCGCGAATCGACCACAGGGGCGCTCCCGAGCGAGCTCGCTCGGCGGTGAGCAGGAAGCCACCGCCGACGCCGTCTTCGTGGCTGCCGATCGTGAAGAGGGTGTCGCGGCGCACGAGGACTTGCTGAAGGAGCACCTCGTCCTGGTCGCGACGCCAGAGGGGCTCCCCGGTGGCGCCATCGTAGGCCTCGACGATCGAGCCGCCGGCCAGGCCGCGGCGGGCATCGAAAGCAAGAACCGCCAGCGTCCGGCGCGCCGCGTCGAGCCCGAGTCCGAGCGCCCCGCGAACCCGTTGCTGCCAGAGCTTCCGGCCGCTCGCCAGGTCGTGGGCCAACAGGAACGAGTGTCGTCGATTGACTCGCCACCCGAGGGTGTAGACGCGGCCGTGGGCCACGGCCAGACGCTGCGGATCGCCGATCGCGACCCGGTCCTGCCACAGCAGCCGCCCCGACGCCGCGCTCTGCGCTCTCACCGCCGTCGCGAAGACGCCACCTCGGAGGGAGGCGGTGGTGACCACCCGCCCCCTGCTGACGGCGATGTCGATCCCCTCCTCGAACCTACCGCCCAGGTCGAAGAAGTCCGACCAGAGCGGCGCGCCGGTCGCCCCGTCCAGGGCCAGGACCATGACGTCCGAGCCCGGCCAGTGTTCCGGGTCGGTGATCGGCGAGCGCTCGCCGACCGCGAAGACCGCTTCACGATCGGCAGCGATGGCGTTGATGGCGTAGGCGTAGCGACGGTCCTCGAACCGGGCACTCCAGAGCTCCTCGCCGGTTTCGGCGTCGTAGGCGGTGATCGAGGTGACGCCGGAGCGCGCCCTGCCGTCGCCCTGGCGCTCCTGCGCGGCGAACACCCGGTCGCCGGCGGCGGCGATGCCGGGGCCGTAGAGGGCGACCGGATCCCACCTCGTGAGCCCGCGCGCCTGCCATCGGAGCTCGCCGCGCGAGGCGTCGAAGGCCCGCACTCGCGGAAAGCTGGTGACGGGAGTCGTGTCCCAGGTCTGGGTAAACAGCGCACCGTTGGCGATCACCGGCTCGGGGCAACCCTGGACCCCCTGGAGCGCCCGCTCCCAGACGAGATCGCCACTCGCGGCTCGCGCCGACGGAACGACGAGCAGCGCCAGCGACAGGAGCCCCGCGAGCCACAAGGACCGCCGCCATCCGACCTGCGGACCAGACGCACTCCGTGTCATGTCACCAAGCAACTCTTCACCACCCGGGCGCCCGTCACCACACCTGGCGGGGTGGGACCGGGACGACTCCTGCTTCTGCCTACGGGCAGCTCAGCGACTCGTCGGTCGAGATCGTCACCAGGTCGGCCACGGTCACGTTATCCAGAACGAGCACGGACTCCCCCGCCACGAACGTGGTCGGCCCGCAGAGCTCCAGGCTCGGTCCGAGCGTGATGTCGCCACAGGAGCCGAAGTCGCCGATGCAGACCATCTCGTGCGAGATGTGGAGATCGGGATCGAGACCCACCGGGAAGAGCTCGAAGTCGAGAATCTGGTCCAGCCCGAGGGTGATCGGGATCGGCGTGGCCTGCATCATGTCGCAATCGCCAGCGCAGGAAAGGTCCTCGAACCGCTGGCCGTGATAGCCGGCCTTCGTGGCCTTTACGCGATAGTCGCCCGCCTGGAGGCCGCGGGTCGCGAAGCTCCCGCTCGAATCCGTGTACGAGATCTCCGAGAACCCGCCGGGTCCCTCGACCGCTACCGCCGTCGAGCGGACAGGCACACGGGTGAGCGCGTCGAGCACGCGCCCGATCAGCAGCCCGCCGCGAGTCAACGAGAAGTCGATTCCCGAGACGGTCGTATTGACGGCGACAGGAACCGGTGTGCCGGTGGTCGCGTCGCACCCGGCAGGACAAGCCAGGTTCGAGTAGAGCTCGTTGAACCAGGGGCTGTAGCCGACATCGGTGCGCAGGAACACGTCACCCGGTTGCAGTCCGATGAGCTCGTAGTTTCCGAGGCCATCGGTTCTCGTCAAGCCACGCAGGTACCCATTTTCGCCGTAGAGCTGGACGATGACATCGTCCAACCCGGCTGCCGTGGTCTCGTCGCGCACGGTCCCGCGGACGGTGCCTCCGCGGTCCAGAGTGAAGTCGACCCCCGTCGTGGTCGCCCCCTCGACGACGCCGATCGGCGTCCCGTCCTGCCAATCGTCGTAGCCGGGGAAGGCGATCTCATCGTAGAGCTCCGGCAGGTGGGGCGGCGCCCCGGGCGTCGCTTCGGCGAAGTACTGGCCGGTCTCGAGCCCGTCGGCCGCGAAGCGTCCGAGGCTGTCGGTCTCCCCCGAGTCGACCCAGCCCCAACCATCCAGGTAGACGGCCACGGTGGCCCCGGAGATCGGCGCTCCCGACGGACCGTCCGCTACCGTGCCGGAAATAACCCCTCCGCGGTGCAGGGTGAAGTCGATTCCGTCCGTCACCGAGTTGAGACTCGCGACGACCGGGGTCCCGGTGGTCGGCACACACGAGCTCGACGGGCACGGGAGCTCCTCGTATAGCTCGGAGAGATAGGCGTCGTGGCCCCCGGCGATCACGAAATAGGTTCCGGGCTCGATGTCGTAGATTTGATAGTAGCCGAAGCTGAAGGTGTAGTCTGTTTCGACGTGCAGGCCCGCTTGATCGAAGGTTCGTACCGGTACCGACGTCAAGGGCAGACCGGTATCCGCAGCGGTGACACGACCTTCGATGCGGGCGCCCTGATCGAGGCTGAAGTCGATTCCCGAGACGGTCGCGGTCGCGGGCACCGCTAGCGGCGTGCCCGTCGTGGGGTCGCAGAGGGGGCCATGGCAAGGAACGTCGTCATAGAGCTGCCCGAGATAGTAGTAGGGGGGGGAGGCCCTCACATAGTAGTCGCCCGCTTCCAGACCGACGGTTGTC
>JBFGLX010000063.1:0-13662 GCA_041575955.1 Thermoanaerobaculia bacterium | reverse complement strand
CTGGCCGTCGACGGCGAGGATCTCGTCGCCACCGTGATCGAGAGCTTCCTGGAGGATGCACCGAAGATGCTCGCCGACATGCAATCCGGCGTCGAGACCGGAGATCCGGCGCTCGTAGAGCGCGCCGCCCACCGACTGAAATCGAGCAGCGCCAACCTCGGCGCCGTCGAGCTGTCGCAGCTGAGCCGCGAACTCGAGGCGCTGCTGCGTCGCGATCCGACGGCCGACGCGGCGCAGCTGCTGCCAAAGATCGAACGAGCTTTCGCCCGCGCGCGGCAGACCCTGGAGGAAGAATGGCACCGAGCGGCTTGAGAGACCCCGTCGACGCGGACCCGGCCGGCCGGCTGGTGCTCGTCGTCGACGACGAGAGGACCATCCGGCTTCTGGCGCGGCAGGCGCTCGAGCGCGGCGGATTCGACGTGATCGTCGCTGACGACGGCGACTCGGGCCTCGAGGCCTTCCGCGAGCACGACCCCGACGTCGTGCTGCTCGACGTTCAGATGCCGGGCCGCGACGGCTTCGAGACCTGCCGGGCGATCCGGACTTCCGCCACCGGCCGGTTCACGCCGGTCATGATGATGACCGGCCTGGACGACGTCGAGTCGATCGAGCGGGCCTACGACGTCGGCGCCACCGATTTCATCAACAAGCCGCTCAACTGGCTGGTGCTGGGGCACCGGCTGGAGTACATCCTGCGCTCCAGCCGCTCCTCCCAGCGGCTGCGGGAGAGCCAGGCGAAGCTCGCCAACGCCCAGCGCATCGCCCGGCTCGGCTACTGGGAGTGGGTGCCCGGGCAGAATCGGCTCTTCTGCTCGGGGGAGCTGCGGCGGATCTTCGGCATCTCCGAGGGTCGCGAGCCGCGCAGCCTCGAGGAGCTGACGCTGTTCGTCCACGACGACGATCGCCATCAGTTCACCGGCGCCGTGCACAGTCTCCTCGAGGGCGTTCCGATCGCCGATTTCGAGTACCGCATCCGGTCCCGGGACGGCGACGAGCGCTTCGTCCGGCAGCACGCCGAGGCGGTGGTCGACGAAGGCCGCCGGGTGACGCGCCTGTCGAGCACGATTCAGGACGTGACCGAGCGGCGCGCGGCCGAGGAGAAGGTCCGCTACATGGCCTACTACGACGGCCTCACCGGGCTGCCCAACCGCCGCTCCTTCACCGAGACGCTCGAGCGGGTGCTCGGCGATCCGCGCTTCCGAACCGACTCGACGGCGATCTTGTTCGTCGATCTGGATCGACTCAATCAGGTCAACGAGAGCCTCGGGCGCTCGGCCGGCGACGAGCTCGTCCGCCAGGCCGCGCTGCGGATCGTCGGCTGCGTGCGCTCGACCGACGTCGTCGCCCGGCCGGCGGGAAGCCGGCACCAGCATCTGGTGTCGCGCTTCGATGGCGACGAGTTCGTGGTCCTGCTGACCCAGCTCTCGGACATCGACGCTACCGCCGCCGTCGCCCAGCGGCTGAGCGACGCGCTGAGCGAGCCGTTCGACGTCGACGGTCAGGAGATCTTCGTCACCGCCGCCATCGGCATCGGCATCTTCCCCCACGACGGCGAGAACGCCGAGCAGCTGCTCCGCAACGCCCACCTCGCCGCCGAGCACGCCAAGGAGACCGCCGGCCAGAGCTGCCAGTTCTACACCAAGGCGCTGAACGACGCCGCGCGCGAACGCCTGACCCTCGAGGCCGAGCTGCGCCGAGCCCTCGATCGCGGCGAGCTCGAGCTCTCCTACCAGCCGCAGTTCGACCTGCGCGACGACCGGGTCGTCGGCGCCGAGGCGCTGCTCAGGTGGCGGCACGCCAGCCTGGGATTCGTCTCGCCGGCGACCTTCGTGCCGCTGGCCGAGGAGATCGGAGCGATCCACGAGATCGGCGAGTGGGTCCTGGCGACCGCCTGCAAACAGGCTCTCGATTGGCAGCAGGAGTTCGACCGCGACTTCCGGATCGCGGTCAACATCTCGAATCGCCAGTTCCTCGGCAACGGCCTCGTCGCCACGGTCCGCGAGGCCCTGGCCGCCTCCGGCCTCGATCCCCTCTCGCTCGAGCTGGAGCTGACCGAGAGCGTCATCCTGGGAGCCAACGACAACGAGCTCAGCCAGCTCGCCGAGCTGCGCGCCATGGGGGTGAAGCTGGCGATCGACGATTTCGGCACCGGCTACTCCTCGCTCAGCTACCTGACCAGCTTTCCGGTCGACACGCTCAAGATCGACCGCAGCTTCATCAGGGACGTCCCCGGCCTGCCGCAGAAGGAGGCGATCGCCAAGGCGATCATCGCCATGGGCCAGAGCCTCGATCTGCGGGTGGTCGCCGAAGGGGTCGAGACCCGGGAGCAGCTCGAGTTCCTGCGGCGGCTGCGCTGCGACGAGCAGCAGGGCTTCCTGATGGGGCGGCCGATGAGCGTGGCCGATTTCGCCCAGCGGCTCGGCGGCGCGACCGGCGCCCACTCTGCGGTGGGCTGACCCATGCTCGAACCTGCCGACAGCTCAAGCTAGCGCTTGAACAGCTTCAGAACCGTCAGGAAGGCGGTGAAGCCGCTGTCCGGGCCGGCGACGGCGACGCCGACGTCCAGGTTGACCACCGTCTGCCAGGGGCCGACCACGGTGCCGGCCACGCCGACGCCTCCGAGCAGCTCCTGATCGAGGCCGCTCCGGCGGTCGGTCGCCCAGGCGGCGTCGCCGACCAGGTCCAGACGGAAGAGCTGGCCGAGCTCGAAGCCGTAGGTCAGATGCGCCGCCAGCACCTCCTCCGCCTTGACTCGATCGCTCTGGTAGCCGTGCACGGTAACGTCGCTGAAGAGACCGAACTGGTACTTGCTGAAGCGGTCGAGACGGCCGCCGTTCAGATACTCGAGCTCGGCGCCGAGCTTGAGGAAGTTCGGAAAGTGCCAGGTCTTGCCGACACTCGCGCCCCAGCGGGTGAAGGTGTCGGCGTCGGGATCGAAGTCGACGTTGCCCGGCAGGCCCCACTCGCGCCACTCGCTGCGGATGTTGTAGCTGCCGCCGAGCCGCATGCGGTAGCCCCGGCGGTTGTAGCGTCCGGTGAGGCTGAAGCCGTGGTTGAAGTGATCCCGCGGCAGTACGAACTCGGCGGCGGTGTCGTCTGCGCGGGTGAACTTCAGCCACTCGAGCTCGTACTCGAGATCGAGCTTGAAGAAGCTGCCGAAGGGCCTGCCGATCTTCAGGTCGACGCTGGGCGACAGCACGTCGACGTCCTCGCGCGGCACCTCGACGCCGTTGCGAAACAGGGTGTCGGTGCCGGCGAGCGCGATCCCGAAGACGTCGAATCCGAGGTCGAACTTGCTGTCCAGGAAGCTCGGATCGGTGACCGCGACGTTGAACAGCGCCCCGGCGAAGAAGACGTTGGCCTGGGCGCCGGTGTCGCGCCAGTCGAACCAGAGCCAGTTCATCCCGGCGAGCGGCAGCGGGAAATCGCGCGCCTCGTCGTACAGGATGCCGCCGACCAGGAAGCGGCGGCTGGTGTCGAGCTCCTCCTGGAGGACCCGCTCGCCGGTCTCCTTGTCGACGGTCAGGTAGCGGAAGCCCTTGTCGGTGTCGCGCACCATGGTCAGCTCGGAATCGAGCACGGCCTGGCGGCGCTGCTCGAAATCGTCGCCGTTGATCTCGATCTCGGTCAGGGTCATCTCGCGCTCGACGATGGTGGTGGCGCTCAGGATCGACCAGATCTGCTGGCCGACCAGCCGCACCGGCAGGTAGTAGCTGGTGGCGCTCCACGGCGCCGGCCCGCCGTCGGCGGTGAGCGGCGAGAAGGTGATCGTCTCTTCGTTGGACAGCACGTCGCCCTTGAGGCCGAGCTGCACGGCGCGCGTCTGCACCCGCGCGTAGAGCTCGCGGTCGATCCAGACGGTGCCCTGGTGGAGGCTGGTTCCCTCCTCGACCGGCGCCGCGGGCTCGAAATCGACCACCCAGCAGTCGCGCCCCTGGACGGTCGCCGTGCCGCGCAGGCGGTAGCGGTAGTCGCGCGTGAACGTGATCTCCACCGGCATCGAGGCCGCCCGCTCCGGCTGCAGCAGCGGCAGCTCGGGGATCGACTTGCCGCGCCACTTGACGCCGTTGACCAGGAAGTCCCGCCACGCCCAGTCGTAGCTCTCGCCCTGGCGCTCGAAGTAGTCGCCACGGAAGGTCGCGTCGACCGACTGGGCGCCGGTGCCGACCTGAAATCGGAGATGCACCGTGTTGACCGCCTCGAAGTGACGCAAGCGGCGGGCCTGGGCATCCTCGAACGCCTGCAGCCGGCGCAGGATCTCCTCCACCGGCATCTGCCGGACGTCTTCGACGGTGAGCCTCTCCTCGACCCCGGCGACCCCCTCGAGCTCGGCGGCGGTCATGCGCTCGAGGCTCAGCAGCATCACCTCCGGCGGCGCTTCGACCTCGAGCTCGAACCCGCTGCCGGTGCGCAGGCCGTAGAGCGGCAAGGGGGTGCCGGTGTCGATGTCGATCAGCGCCGGCTCGTGCAGCTGCGGGTCGGGGAACTCGAGCCGAACCGCGTCGGCGCCGGGCGGCGAGCGCACGACGACCCGCAGCGACAGGTCCTCGCCGCGCACGAAGCTCCAGGCCTCGACCGCGCCGGCCGGCGCGGAGTAGGGGTCGACCGACAGGTCGCCGCGAAAGTCCGCCGCCAGCCGCCGGAGCGGCGCCAGCCAGCGGCTGCTGGTCTCGCCGAGCGGAAAGAGCGCGACCGAGGCGCCACGGGCGGCGAGGCGGGCGGCCTCGGCGAGGACGTCGGCGGGCGCGGGTGGCGCCACAGGCGGCCCGGTGGCCAGCACGATGCCCGGATCGAGCTTCTGGAGAACCGCGGCGGTGGCGGTGAG
Organism: Thermoanaerobaculia bacterium; assembly: GCA_041575955.1. Taxonomy (GTDB): domain Bacteria; phylum Acidobacteriota; class Thermoanaerobaculia; order Multivoradales; family JAHEKO01; genus JAHEKO01. The sequence goes on along the minus strand of JBFGLX010000063.1, from coordinate 8,837 downwards.
GCGCTCGTCCGCGAGTGGCGGCAGCACGACGCCGTCGAGGTAGGCCGCGACCTCCTCGGCATAGAGCAGCTCGAGGGCGGACTCCTCGACGGCGGCCAGGTGGGCGAAGACCTGTGCGTCGGGCTGGGCGCCGGAGATCGCGACCGCGGCCCGCTTGATCAGGAAGGCGAGCTCGGCGGCCGCCGCCTGCCCGCCGGCGCTCCAGCCGAGCTCGAGGTGGGCGCGCGGGCCGGCCGCCAGGGCCAGCTCGGCAAGGAGGCGAAGCTCCTCCTGCAGGCTCGCCAGGTTGGCGAGCAGGGGCGGCGCGGTCTGGAAGTCGAGGACGAGCCACGGGATCGCTCCCGCCGCGCCCAACGCCCGCGCGGCGGCGGCGTCCTGCCCGCCCGGCGTGGCACGCCACTTCACGAACAGCACCTCGTCTTCCGCCAGGGGGTCGCCGGCGATCAGCGCGGCGGCCGCCAGGGGATCGTCGACCACCCATCCCGCGCACGGCAGGCAGCTCGGCGGCTGGCCGGTCGCGGCGGCGGGCAGGACCGGCAGCAGCAGGATGAGTACAAGGATTCGGGTTCGAGTCATTGTCGTCTTGGGGTTCAGTGGGAGCGTTCTCTAATCGTCGGAAACGGCGGGACTGCCGACCACCTCGTCCAGGAGATCGCGATCTCGCCCGTAGGTCAACAGCTTGCCGGCCGCCACCGGGCTGATCCAGCGCAGCTCGTCGACCTCCAGGTCGGCGGGGCGCGAGCCGATCTCCCCGCTCACCACCTCCATCAACCAGTAGCGAACTTCCTTGGCGCGCCCCCTGGCATCGCGGTAGCGAATCGGCGAGAGCAAGCGGTCGATCCGGCAGGTGAGCCCGGTCTCTTCCCGGACCTCTCGGAGCGCTGCCTGCTCGAACGCCTCCCCGGGGTCGAGCTTGCCCTTCGGAAAGCTCCAATCGTCGTACTTCGGCCGGTGCACCAGCAGCACTTCGAGGCCGCCCCCGCGGTCGCGAACGACGACCCCGCCGGCCGCCAGAACCTCAGCCGGCTCCATGCCCGCTCGCTCCGGAGCCGCCGGAATCGTGGAAAAACTTCATCGCGTGGAGTAGACTGGCTTCCTCAGAGTCGGTGCAAACCGTGGAGAACAAAAGAGTTAGATCGAAATACAGGAATGTGCTGATCGGCGAGGGCTCGCTGGCCATGCACTGCGCCGAGATTCTACTGCGGCGCGAGCACCAGCTCGTCGGCATTCTGACCGGCGACGCGCGGCTCGCCGACTGGGCGCGCCGCCGCCAGGTTCCGGTTTTCGTCCCGAACGGCAACTTCGCCGAGCTCCTGCGCCGCTACGAGTTCGACTACCTGTTCAGCGTCGCCAACCTGCAGATCCTGCCCGCCGAGGTCCTGGCGCTGCCCAAGCGCGGCACGATCAACTTCCACGACTCGCCGCTGCCCCGGTACGCCGGCGTCCACGCAACCTCGTGGGCGCTGATGCGAAGCGAGCGCCGCCACGGCGTCACCTGGCACGCCGTCACCGAGCGGGTCGACGCCGGCGAGATTCTCGGCGGGCGCCCGGTGGAGATCGAGGAGGGAGAGACCGCGGGCTCGCTGAACGTGAAGTGCTTCGAGGCGGCGGTCGGCTCGTTCGACGAGCTGCTCGACGGCCTCGAGCGGCAGCAGGCGAGGCCGGCCCCGCAGGATCTGAGTCAGCGCAGCTACTTCGGGCGCTGGAAGCGGCCGCCGGCGGCGGCGCTGGTCGACTGGAATCGCAGCGCCGAGCAGATCTCGGCCCTGGCCCGAGCGCTCGACTTCGGTCACTACCCGAATCCGCTGGCGGCGCCGAAGCTCGTGCTCGGCTCGGCCGCGGTCGCCTTCTCCAGGCTCGAGGTGTTGGACCGGCGATCCGGCAGCCCGCCCGGCACGCTGCTCGCGATCGACGCGAACACCCTGACGGTCGCGACCGCAACCGAGGACGTCCGGATCGGCGGACTGACCGAGCCGACCGGGCAGCCGCTCGGCTCGAGCGAGCTGGCGGCGCGGGCCGCGCCCGGCGCCGGCGCCCGCCTCGGCATGCTGACCCGGGACGAGCGCAGCCGGTTGAGCCGGCTGAACCGCGCGATCTGCCGGCACGAGGCCTTCTGGGTCGAGCGGTTGAGCCGAACCGAGCGCTGCGTCCATCCCCGGGTGAAGCCCGGCGCCGCGGACTCCCCGCTCGAGCGGCTGCCGGTCGGCTTCGAGGGCGCGCTCGGGCGCTACCTGGAGCGGCGCCCCGCCGCCAGTCGCCTCGCCGTCGGAATCGCCGCCCTGGCGGCAGCCTTCACGCGCGGCACCGAGTCGGAACGCCTGGACGTCGCGGTGCCGGCCGCGGCCTCCGGCGATCCGGACGTGGGGACAAGTCCCGGGGGCACGGCGACGGCGGCGAGCCTGTTCGCCGGGTCGGTGCCGATGCGCCTGGAGATCGAGCCCACGGCGACCTTCGATGAGCTGGTCGACAGGGTCGAGACGGAGCTCGACGATCTCGCCGGCCGCCGTACCTTCGCCCACGACGTATTCCTGCGCTACCCCGAGCTGCGCGGTCGGTGGCGCGAGTCGCAGCCGACCGTGGCGGTCACCCAGGCAGGCGGCACGACCGCCGAGCCGCCACTGCCGACCGGTGCCGCCATCGGGCTGGCGATCGGCGATCGCGCCGAGCTGCTCTGGCGGCCGGCGGGGGTCGAAGCGGGCTTCGCCCGCGAGCTGGCGCAAGACCTCGAGCGCATTCTCGAAGCCGCGGCGACGGACGAGCTGCCGCTCGACGCGCTCCCGGCGGCCCCGCCCGCCTCCATCGAGCCGCTGCTGGCCGCCCTCAACGCCACCGAGGCCGACTATCCGCGCGACGCCACGGTCCACGCGCTCTTTGAGCGCCAGGCGGCGCGCGTCCCCGAGCGGATCGCGGTCGAATGCCGGGGCGAGACGCTCACCTACGGCGAGCTCGAGCGCCGGGCGAGCCGGCTGGCGCGCGTATTGGCCGAGCGCGGAGTCGGGCCCGGATCGACCGTCGGGGTCCTGCTCGACCGCACGCTGCGGCTCCCGGTCGCCCTCTTGGGGGTGCTCGAGGCCGGAGCGGCCTACCTGCCGCTCGACCCCGACTACCCGGCCGATCGCCTGGCTCTGATGCTCGACGACTCGGGCGCCGAGCTCCTGCTGACCGAGCGCGCGGTGAGCGAGCGGCGGCCGAGAACCGGCGCCGAGGTGCTGATCCTGGACGACGAGCCCGGCCCGCCCGGCGAGCGCCTCCCGAGCCAGGCCCGCGCCGACGACCTCGCGTACGTGATCTACACCTCGGGCTCGACCGGGCGGCCGAAGGGGGTCGAGATCGAGCACCGGAGCGTGGTCAACTTCTTGACCTCGATGGCCCGGGAGCCGGGGCTGACCGAGGACGACGTGGTGCTGGCGATCACCACGGTGTCGTTCGACATCTCGGTGCTGGAGCTCTTCCTGCCGCTCACGGTCGGCGCCAGCGTCTGCCTGGTCAGCCGGGAGGTGGCCGCCGACGGCGTCCTGCTCGCCAAGGCGCTCGAGGCCTCGGGGGTCACCGTCATGCAGGCGACGCCGGCGAGCTGGCGCCTGCTGCTGGATGCCGGCTGGACCGGCGATCCGGCGCTGACCGCGCTGTGCGGCGGCGAGGCGCTGCCGCCGCAGCTGGCCGAGCGCCTGCTCGAGCGCTGCGGCGCCCTCTGGAACGTCTACGGTCCGACCGAGACCACCATCTGGTCGACGGTCGCGCGGGTCGCGAGCGCGGCGCCGCCGATCTCGATCGGCCGGCCGATCGCCAACACCCGGGTCTACGTGGTCGACGAGGCTCTCGAGCCGGTGGCGCCGGGCCGCACCGGCGAGCTGGTCATCGGCGGCGACGGCCTGGCGCGCGGCTACCACGACCGGCCTGAGCTGACCGCCGAGCGCTTCGTCGACTGCCGGTCGGAGCGTACCGGACCGGAGCGTCTCTACCGCACCGGCGACCTCGCGCGCATCACGGTCGACGGCTCGCTCGAGTGCCTCGGCAGGATCGACCACCAGGTCAAGATCCGCGGCTTCCGAATCGAGCCCGGCGAGATCGAGAGCGCGCTCGAGTCGCACCCGGCGGTGCGGACCGCGGTGGTGGTGGCGCGCGAGGACGCGAGCGGCCTCAAGCGGCTGATCGCCTACCTGGTGCCCGCGCCCGGCGAGCCGGCGGGACCCCGGCTGATCGACGACCTGCGCGCCCGTTTGGGCGCCGAGCTGCCGCCGCACATGATCCCCTCGGCGTTCGTCGAGATGGCCGAGCTACCGCTCACCGGCAGCGGCAAGGTGGACCGCAAGGCGCTTCCCGAGCCCGCGAGCGCGACCCGGACGCCCACCGGAGCGCTGCCGGCGACCGAGGTCGAGCGCGCGATCGCCGCCGCCTGGGAGGAGGCGCTCGAGCTGCGGCCGATCGGCGTGGACGACGACTTCTTCGCCATCGGCGGCCACTCGCTGCTCCTCCATCAGGTCCGCACCCGCCTGCAGAAGAGCCTCGGCATCGAGCTCACCATGGTCGAGCTGTTCCGCCACTCGACCGTCGCCGGTCTCGCGGCCCATCTCGGCCGCCGCCACGAGACGGTGTGCGACGATGGCGAACGCGCGGTCTACGCGCGCGGCAACCAGCACCCGATCGCCGTCATGGCCCGACGCTTCCTGATCCCGCGCCCGCTGCTCACCCTCTATTTCTACTGGCGCTTCAAGGCCAAGATCAGCCCGCGCGCCGAGGTCGAGCTGTCGCCCAACCTGGAGCTCGGCCGCGGCACCACCATCGGCTCGTTCACCAAGGTGAAGGCCGACAAGGGGCCGCTGGTCATCGGCGAGCGCTCGAGCTTCGCCAACGGCTGCTTCATAGGCTCCGGGCCGGCGGGCCTCAGGATCGGCAAGAACCTCGTCTGCGGCCCCAACGTCACCATCGTGCCGAGCAACTACGTGATCGACAAGAAGAACGTCGCTCTCGCCGACCAGGGCCACACTTCGAAGGGCATCGTGATCGGCGACAACGTCTGGATCGGCGCCGGCTCGACCATCCTCGACGGCTCCGAGCTCGGCGACAACACCATCGTCGCCGCCGGCTCGGTCGTCGACCGCAAGTTCGACGGCGACTGCGTCGTGCGCGGCAACCCGGCCCAAGTGGTCATCGAGCGCTAGCCTGACCTTCTCACCAGCGTTCGATGCAGAAGGCCGCAAATGCCTGGAGATGCGTCTCAGTCCACCAGGCAGTTCTTGCTGAAAGTACATCCGGCGTCCCACTGCTTCTCGCCCCTGAACGAGAACATGCACCACAAGCTCTCCCACAACGGGCGTGACACGAAGCCGGTGAAGAGACTCCCGCGCAGCCACTGCCCTCCGGCCCGGTTCCAGCCCCCCGCCAGGACATAAGGCTGGAACTCGCCGGTCTGATTGAGCGGTCCTTGATCACCAACCGGGCTCGTCAAGGCATCGTTGAAGGCCTGGCAGATACCCACCTTCATGTGGTTCGTGGACCACGGATACACCGGTTCCTCGCCGCGCGCCCCCGGACAGGAGACCGCACCCAGCGGCCCCGGCATCCCGCCCCCCGATGGTGCACCCGCCTGCCAGTAGGCGCCACCGATGTTGCGGACGCTGTACTTGAATCCCCGCTCGGCGTCGTAGCCATAGGGGTGGAACCCGGCCGCGTAGGGCACGAACGCGGACCGGTACTGCGGCATGTCCCCTTCCTTGGATGGCGGCTTGTCGCCAGCCAGGAAGTTGGGCGACTGGCCACTGTGGAACGAGTAGACGAGCAGATCGCATTGAAGTTCCGGCGCGAGCACGTGCTCGGTCCAGTCGAACTGGTACATCGGAGTCTTGGCCCAGGTGCTGAACCGGGTTGGCAACGGGCCGTTGGAGGTGTAGTCGTAGCGCGCTACGGCGGCCACGGCGGGCGGCTCCTCCGGGTCGCCCGTGGACCAGGCGAGCGAGGCGTCCTGCTCGAGCGCCTGCGACTTCATCGTACTGCCCTTCCCCGCCTTCCCGAAGATGTCGGTCGACCAGGCCTGTGACCCAGTCGCCCTCCGGACCCGCGCGCTCTTGTCCGCGCCGTCGAAGAAGGCGGAGAGGAGCGGATAGGTGGCGCCATCCAGGCTCGCGGGCTCCTTCATCGCCTGGATCGCGGGGGCAATCGTCTGCAGGAGCCGAGCGAAGCCGTCGAGCGAGGCGGTGTCGAGCGAGATCATCAGGAAGTGCTGCGACAGGTTGCTGGAAAGGCCGGAGTGCTCGGACTCGCTCCCGACGGTCATCGGACCCTTCTTGTCGATGACCGGAAAATGGGGGTTGGAGTGGTTGACGTAGACGCCGCCACCAGAGCAGATTCCGAGATAGCCCTTGCTGTGGGCGGTTTTCCAGCCGTTACCCGCGCTGCTGGCGTTGGGATAGCGACCGCCCCCCAGGCCCTTGCACGCCTTCGGCTTGCCGTGGCTCTCGTGGGTGCCGCAGGAGCCCTGGTCGTTCCACATGACGTGTCCGTTGCCCTGGCGCTGAATCAGCTCGATGACCGCGGCCACCGGGTTGGGGCGCCTCTCGTCGAGTATGCCGCTCCGCTCCTCGACGCTGCCGATGACCCGGAAGGAGGGGTTCACGCTGTCGGCGTAAAGATACCTGCAGTCGAAGACGTACTTGTCTTCCTCGGCCACGCAGTTCTTCTTTCCCTTCTCTTCCCAGGTCTTGATGATGAACACCCAGTCGCGGTAGACGAGCTCGCCGGTCGCCGCGTCGAGGCCGAGCGCCGAGCAGCCGACCTTCTTGTAGACGTCGTCCGGGGTGTCGGCGTTGCTCATCGCCACCGACCCACCGTGAGCCGTGCCGGCTAGGACGAAGAGACCCAGGATGGCGGCGGCGGTGCGAACGAGCTGTCGACCGGCTTCTCTCATCTGCTTTCCTCCGTTCGGAGTCGCTCCAGTGCTTTCCGTTCATCATGCTAGTCGCCGCGATCGGGCCTCGATATCGGAGGAGCGCTGATTCCGGAGGGCGCTCGATCTGCATCGAGCGGCAGAAGATTCCCGAAGGCCGTTACGAGAAGGTTCCGCAGGCTCCACTCGGACTCGACCGCCTCGTGGGGGACCTCCTGGGCGATGCGTTCGGGTCGCTGCTGGCGGCGGGGCCGGTCCGGGCGGGGAGATGACCTGACCGGGCTACCGGTCGCGAAGCTCGAAATCGACCACCAGCGGCAGGTGGTCGGACATCTCGAGCGAGTCGGTCGCTTCGAGGCCGGCGGCCTCGAGAAAGTCCTCGGGCATGCCCTCGGTGTCGGGGACGAAGCTCCCGAGGTGCTCGAGGGCGTCGCCGGTGTAGAGGACGAAGTCGAGCTTGCCGGGGGCGAACGCCGAGGCCGCCCGCCGCCAGGTGTGGATCAAGCGGCGGTGGGTGTGCCGGAGGGGCGCCTCGCGCAGCGAGCCTTCGGCGCGGCCGGGGGCGAAGTCCGGACCGCGGGCCGGGTCGATGAAGGCGCCGTCGCGGAGCGCCTCGAGCTGGCGCCGGAAGCCGACCAGGTTGAAGTCGCCGACGATCGCCATCGCGTCGCCGGGATCGATCGCGAACGGGCCGCTCCCGTCGAGCAGGTCGCGCCAGGTCGCCGCGAGGCGGTCGGCCTCGGCGTCGCGGCCGGCGTCGTTGTCGCAGCAGGGCGGATGGACGTTGAAGAGCACCAGGTCGCGCTCACCGAGCCGCGCCGGCAGCTCGATGTGGGTGACCAGGTTGCCGTCGATCGCTTCGGCGGCGGCGATCGGGAGCAAGCTGATCGTGTGGACGTCGTCGACGCGGGCGATCGACCAGTTTCCGGGCAGGGTCCCGGCGATGAAGTCGAGGGTCCGTCGGGTGCTCCAGTCGCGGAGCGACTGCAGGCAGATCACGTCGGGCCTCAAGAGCCGGAAGAAGCGCCGGTAGATCTTCGGAACCACGCCGATCCGCGCGTCCTCGACGTTGATGCTGAGGATGCGCAGGGCGCGGTTCCCCGGGCGCTCGAGCTCGATCGGCTCGGGCGCGGGCGGGCTCTTCCTGCCCAGCCGGTAGGTCAGCACTCCCCGGTCGGGCAGGCGATCTCCGTCCCCGGTCTCCTCGCGCAGGACGAGTCGCACCTTGCGGCGCTTGCCGGCGAGCGCCTCGGTGGCCTCGCGCGGCGGCAGCTCGACGCGGATCTCGAACGCCTCCGCCGAGTAGGTGGGCATCGCCTGGTAGATGCCGGTTCCCGCCCGCTCGAGCGTGGCGGCGCCGGCGGCATCGTAGGCGACCACCTCGCGCTCGCCGAACCGGAGCTCCAGGTCGACACCCAGCACGCCGAGCCGTGTGCCGGTCGTCTTCCTGCCGTCGACGTCGAGGTAGAGGCGCAACCGATTGCCGATCGGGGCTCCGGGGGGATTCTGGAGCAGCGTCTCGCGCCCGAGCTCGAGGCGCAGGAAGAGCGCCTCGCCGTCGTCGGCGAGCCAGAGGCGGCCGAGGTCGACGCCGCCCGCCGCGCCGTCGCCGCGCGCATCGACGATCCGCGCCTTGCGCCTCCCCCACTCGTCGAATCTGCCGTCGGTCAGCACCGCCAGGCTCTTGGCCTCGGCCGGCGCGTCGACCTCGGTAGCGAGCAACGAAAGCAGAAGGACCGGGACGGAGACTCGAAACGACACGCCAGCGCCATTATCCCGCACGACGAGCGGCCTCGCCTTCGAGCCGGGCCGCCGGGTAGTGGTTCGGTTTGGCCCGCCGGGTCCCGGCGCCATCGGCGGCGCCAGGGCCGGGGGTTGGGGGTTGGCGGGTCCCCCAGACGGGGCCTAAAGCGCAGCGCCCCCGTCCAGCCACCTCAAGCGGAGACTTGCCAGG
>JBFGLX010000062.1:0-13823 GCA_041575955.1 Thermoanaerobaculia bacterium | reverse complement strand
GGTACCCGAATCCCTCTCCCGCCCTCACGGGGGAGAGGGACGCCCCCTCCCGGCCGGCTACTGTGTGACGCCGACCACCGAGATCGGGATCGGCATGAACGACAGGATGAACAGCACCAGGGTCACCAGGGCCAGCAGCCGGCGCCGGCCGTCCAGGCCCGCGCGCTCGTCGAGCACCGGCGGGTGGCGCAGGCCCATCAGCAGCACGATCGCGCACCAGACGAGCCAGCCGCGCCAGTAGAAGAGGCCGGCCGCGGCGAGCGCCAGCCAGAGGGGCATCGCGACCAGGCGCTGCCGGTCCCCGGCGACCGAGTAGAGGATGTGGCCACCGTCGAGCTGGCCGAGCGGTATCAGGTTGAGCGCCGTCGCCAGGAGGCCGACCCAGGCGGCCAGCGCGAACGGATGGAGGTCGAGGGTCGTGGCCGGCGGCAGCTCGCCGTGGAAGAGGCGGGTGGCGAGCTCCAGCGCCAGCGACTTGCCGGGCAGAAAGAGGAAGAGGGGCGCCCGCTCCTGGTCCTCGGCCAGGGCGACGGCCGCCGGCGTCGAGCGGGCGACGCCGTAGATCAGGAAGGGCAGCAGGGCGGCGAAGCCGGCGATCGGCCCGCCGGCGCCGATGTCGAACAGCTGGGGCTTGTCGCGGATCGGCGCGCGGATGCGGATGAACGCGCCGAAGGTGCCGAGGCCGATCGGCACGGGCAGGAAGAAGGGCGGCGTCGCGGGCACCCCGTAGTAGCGGCACGCCAGGTAGTGGCCGAGCTCGTGGCAGAGAAGGATGAGCAGCAGCGGCAGTGAGAAGGTGAGGCCGACCTGCAGGAGATCGGGGTCGGACCAAACCCGGCGAACGGTCTCGGGGCCGAGCCAGGGCAGCAGATCGGTCGTCACGTCGGTGCGCGTGGACAGGTACCAGCCCGCCCCCAGGGTGGTGGTGGTGAACAGGGAGAGCACGAAGGAGAGGGCCGCCACGACGTAGCTGACCGGACCGGGCTGTCGCGTGCGCCGGAGGTCGACGCGCGACGCGCGCGGAGTCTCGATCTCGGCGCCGATGCGGATCGTCGCCGGCCGGGCCAACCCCCGCGTCGGGACGGAGCTCTCCGGGCGAGTCATGTCACGAACGCTACCAGGGAGGGCTGGCGGGCCGGCCCTCCCGTCCACGGGCTGGGATCAGATCTCGCGCAGCTCTTTGCCGGGCTTGAAGCGAACGGTCTTGCCGGGAGCGATCGCGACTTCGACACCGGTCTTGGGATTGCGGCCGACGCCGCGCTTGCGGTCGCGAATCTGGAAGACGCCGAAGCCCCGAAGCTCGATCCGCCGGCCGTCCTGCAGCGCTCGTTTCAGGGTGAGGAAGATGGTATCGACGGCGAGCGCCGCCTTGACGCGAGAGACGTCGGAGGTCTCCGCTACGCGGTTTACGAGATCGACTTTGATCATTGGTTCAACTTGGAGGCGGCAGTCTAGCAGACCCGATCGTCCACGAATCAAGCCTGCTTTCGCTTCATTCGCAGGATCAGGTCCCGCATCGCGTCGCCGGCGCGAGTGGTGATCTGGTTCACCCCGCCGAAGTCCAGCGTGTCCAGACCGTCGCGGCCGCGGTCTCCGAACGCGATCACGACCGGTCGGCCCTCGACGCTCACCACCGACAGCAGACACTCGGTGTCCGCGTCGCCCTGGATCGCCACCATGAGCTCGTCGTGCGCCGGGTTCCGCGACAGCCGGCCGACGAACAGATGGCCCCCTTCGACCAGACTGTTGAAGACCGAAGCCTGCTCGAGGCCGGCACGGTAGTGCTGCAGCCGGTCGCCGTCGAGGCCTTCCCCGAGCCCCATCCAACCCTGGACGCCGTCGCGCTGCACCCGGAAGAGCGCCACCCGGCTGAAGTGGCGGCCCAGCTTGCCGAGCAGCAGCTCGCCGATCTGCTGCACGTTCTCGGCCGGCCAGGGGGCGCTCGGATGCTGCTCGACCGTCGCGCCGGCGCTCCCGGGCTCGGCCGTCGGCGTCGCGGGCGCGCTCGCCACCGGCTGCGGCATCGGCTCGGACGCCGGCACCGGCTCGGGGGCCCGGTCCGGCGCCGGCTCGAGCCGGGGCGCGGTGGCCTCCGGCGCCGCGGCCTCCGGCGCCGCGGCCGCCGCCGAGCGTTGCTTGAGGGCCGCGCGCTCTTCGGGCGTAAGCTCGATCGACTTGCGGGTCACCGGCGTCGGCGGGTAGACCAGTGTGGGCCCCCGCGGGCCGTCGCCGGTCAACGCCTCGAGGCCGGGGAAGGGAACCTCCCCGAGCTCGCTGTCGTCGGCGCCGAAGGACGCCTCGTCGGTGGCGGCGCGGTCGCGGTCGAGACGCTCGAGGAGGGTCCGGTACCGCAGCGTGCAGTCCTTGCCGTAGTAGCGCTGGAGCGCCTCGAGGATGCGCACCTCGTTCGCGATGTGGACGTGAATCCACTTGCCGATGACGAACGCGAGCTCGTCGTGCAGGCCCCGGTTCTTGATCTCCAGGATGGCGATGTCGACCTGGTCGTCGCGCACCCGGAACGGCACCGCCTCGCACGAGATCGCCAGGTTGGCCGGCAGCAGGCTGTGAATCTCTTCGGGGATGTTCTGGAGGTCCTCGACTTCGGCGTTCGGCAGCCCGAGCTGCTTGGCCAGCGCCGCGTCCAGCTGGGTCTCGGTGATGGCCCCGAGCTCGAGCAGGCAGGTTCCGAGCCGGCCGCCCAGTTGCTCCTGTCGGCGCAGCGCCGCCTCAACCTGCCGGCTGGTCACGAGGCCGCTCTTGATGAGCAGCTGGCCGAGGACGGTCACGGACGGTTTTCCGATACGAGCTGCGACGTCGTTGCTAACTGCTTCCGTAGCTGTAGTTTAGCTGCTACCTGTGGAATTATAGGGAGGCCCACCGGGGTTGTAAAGGCGAGAACTGGTTTAAGATCGGGTGCGCATGACCAAGCTTTTCACCGCGTTCTTGCTGCTCGCCGCGCTCTGCGGCTCGGGTCTCGCGGCGTCGCCGAGCGCCGATGCAGCCTACCAGTTCGCGGTCGCCCAATCGCTGGCGCAGGAGGGCTCCTACCGCCAGGCGCTACAGGCGTTCGAGGAGGTCGTGAAATTGATCCCCGACGAGCCCTACGTGCGGCTCGAGTACGCGGAGTTCCTGGCGCGACTCAGCCGCTGGCGCGACGCCGCCGAGCAGGCCAAGGCCGCCCTGGAGCTGGCGCCCGCCAACATCAGCGTGCTGCGGCTGGTCGGACGGGTCGAGCTGAACCTGTCCGAGAACGACGCCTCGGCCATGGATCGGGCCCGCGACGCTTTCGAGCGGGTGCACGAGCTCGAGCCCGAGGATCGCGAGGCGACGCTGTCGCTCGGCCAGATCTATCTCAGCCAGGGCCGGGCCAGCGACGCCGCCGATCTCTTCTACGATCTGGTGGAGCGCTCGCACGGCGATCGGACCTCGATCTCCTTCCTGATCGAGGCGCTCCAGCGCTCGAACCGGGACGCCGAGCTCGAGCAGGTGCTGGCCGACTACCTCGAGCAGGATCCGGAGTTCTTGAAGGTCCGGATGCTGCTCTCGCGCATCCAGAGCGAGCGCGGCGACCATCACGCCGCCGCCTCGACCCTCGGCCACGCCCGCGGCGACAACGGCGGGAGCCCGGAGATCCAGCGCCAGCTCGCCCTCGAGCTCTACCGCAGCGGCGAGATCGAGCGGGCGCTCGCGGTCGTCGAGCAGGTGCTCGCGCTCGACCCGGCGGAGATCCAGGTGCGCTACCTCAAGGCGATGATCTTGATGGACCTGCGCCGTCTGGGCGAGGCCGAGGCGATGGTCGCGGAGCTCGCCGGCGAGCAGCCCGAGAACCTCCAGTTCCAGCTGGCGCTGGCGCAGCTCCGCGAGCGGCAGGGCCGGAGCAAGGAAGCGGCCGCGGGCCTCGCCCAGGCGGCGACGCTGCTCGACGAGCGCGGGCGCGCGCGGCAGGCCGAGAGCGCGCGGCTCGAGCTCGCCGGCATCGGTCTGCGGGCGGGCGACTGGCAGACGGTGGTGGTCGCCACCCGGCACCTGCTCGACGCCGACAGCGAGCTCGGCGCCGAGGCACGGCTGTTGCGCGGCGAGGCTCTGCACCGCCTGAGCCGCTCGGACGAGGCGCTGGCGGTGCTCGCCGAGATCGACGCGGCATCGCCGCTCGGCGACCGGGCGGCGGCCAAGCAGGCCGAGATCCTGTTCAGCGCCGGGCGCGACGCCGAGGCCGAGGTCAACATCGCGCGGCTCACGCAGGGCGACGACCAGGAGTCGCTGCTGCTCGCCGCCGAGGTCTACCAGCGCGCCGAGCGGCACCGCGACGCGATTCCGGTGCTGCTGCGCGCCCGCGAGGGCGGCCCCGACTCGCTGCAAGTGCTGTTCTGGCTGGGCGCCGCCTACGAGCGCACCGGCCAGCTGCCGGAGGCCGAGGGCGAGTTTCGGCGGCTGCTGTCGCTCGATCCCGAGTTCGCTCCGGCGCTCAACTACCTCGGCTACATGTGGACCGAGAACGGCCAGAACCTGCAGGAGGCGCTGGAGCTGGTCAATCGCGCGGTCGAGCTCGATCCCGACAACGGCGCCTACATCGACTCGCTCGGCTGGGCCTACTTCCAGCTCGGCCGCTATCGCGAGGCCCAGGACCATCTCGAGCGCGCCGCCGAGCTGATCCCGGACGACGCCGTGATCGTCGAGCATCTCGGGGACCTGCATCAGGCGGTCGGCGATCTGAGCCGGGCGCGCGAGTACTACCGGCGGGCAGTCAATCTCGGCGGCGACAACCTGGAGCAGGTACGGCGCAAGCTCCAAGCGCTCGACGGCAACCTCTGAGCCCGGCCGGGCGCACCCTGCCGCGCCGGCTCCTGGCGCTCGGCATTCTGGTGGCGAGCTGCGCTTCGGGCGGGCCGACCGCGCCCCGGATCGAGCCCGGGCCGGAGAGCGCCGGTGCCGCGGCGGCCGCCGACGCCGCGGCCACCGCGAGAGCCGTGCCCGGCGTCGGGCTCGCCGAGGACGAGGCGAACACGCAGCGCCTCTTCCGGGTGCGCTACCAGGGGCCGGAGGGAGCGGGCGGGCTGCGCCTGGTGCTGCGGCTCGCGGCGGCGGACCGCTTCTCGCTCGCCGCTTCCGACACCCTCGGCCGGCCGGTCTGGAGCCTCGGCTTCGCCGAGGAGCGGACCCTGGTCGTCGATCACCGGCGTCGCGAGGTGTGCGCCACCGGCGCCGACGTGCGGGTGCCGGAGGCGGCGCTGGCGCCGCTGCCGATCGACATGCTGCCGATCGTCCTGCTCGGCCGGCTGCCGGTCGCCGCCGCCGAGACCGAGGGCGCGGTCGATCTGCTCGATCGGCAGGAGCGCCGCTGGACGGCGCGCCTGGCGGCCGGGAGACCGCTGAGCTGGACCCTGTGGAGCGGCGGCGAGCCGTCGCTCTGGTGGCTCGCCCAACCGGACGGCGGCGTGCTCTCTCACCGCGGCGGCTCGCAGTTCCGCTGGCGCCAGAGCGTGGTCGAGCCGCTCGGCGCGGGGCTCGAGACGCTCGAGCCGCCCGACGGCTACCCCGAGGTCGACTGTGATGATTGGAACCTTCCGGAGCTACGCCAAGATCAACCTGCATCTGCAGGTGATCGGCCGGCGGAGTGACGGCTACCACGAGCTGCGCACCCTTTTCCAGAGCGTCGAGCTGCACGATCTCGTGCGGCTCGAGCTGGCCGGCCAGGGGGTGAGCGTCGAGGTGACCGAGGGCGCGGCGCCGGCCGGCGCCGACAACCTGGCGCTGCGCGCGGCCGAGCTCTACTTCGAGCGCTGGCCGCCGGCCGCGGGGCTGCACATCGAGCTGCGCAAGCGGATTCCTGTCGGTGGCGGCCTGGGTGGCGGCAGCAGCAACGCCGCCACCGTGCTGCGCGCCCTCGACGGCCGCTTCGAGCGCGCGTCGAGGGCGGGGCTGTGGGAGGCGGCGAGAGAGCTCGGGGCCGACGTGCCGTTCTTCCTGGTCGGCGGCACCGCGCTCGGCTTCGGCCGCGGCGACGAGGTCGTGCCGCTCGCGGATCTGCCCGAGACCGAGGTCTGGCTGGTGACGCCGCCGGTGTCGGTCTCGACCGCCGAGGCGTTCTCGAGATTACGGGATTTGACAGCCCAACCCCTGCCTTCTAGCATTGTGGCGCTCGCCCAGGGAGAGACGGTCCAGAGCGCCGCGGCCGTCGCCGGCCGCAACGACATGGAACCGCTCGTTCTGGGTTGGGTTCCCCTGATCGGGGAGGTATTCGATTCGTTGTTCGACGCGGGCGCGAGCAGCGTCCGGCTCTCAGGCACCGGAGCGACTCTTTTCGCCTTTTTCCAAGATCCACCGTCTACCCGGGAGCTGAAGGCCCGGTTGCCGGAAGGGACCTTCGTGGCGAGGTCCCGCACGCTCGGCCGCGTCGATTCCATTGGCTGTCAGATTGCTTTGGGGGACTAGGCGGATGCAAGTGACCGAGATCAAGGTCTTCCCGATCGACGAAGAGAAGCTCAAAGCGTTTGTCTCGATCGTGATCGACAACTGCTTCATGGTGAACGACATCAAGGTCATCAAAGGGAGGGACGGCCTGTTCATCAGCATGCCCAGCCGGCGCAAGAAGAACGGCAAGTTCAAGGACGTCGCCCACCCCTTGAACAACGAGACCCGGCAGATGATCGAGGGGCTGATCCTGACCGACTACGAGCGCGTCCTGCGCGGCGAGGACGGGGCGAAGCAGGCGTCGCGGGACGCCCGCCCGGCGCCGGAGCCGGCGAGCGCGCCCGAAGAGCTCGCCGCGAGCCCCGAGCCGGTGGCCGCCGGACCGCCACCGGAAGAGACCGAGACCCAGGGCAAGAGCCTCGAGGAGGTGACCGAGATGCACCTCCGCGACTCCTTCTGGAGCTCCTAGCGTCCACCCGAGGCCGCGAGCGGGATCCCGGCGATCGACGCCGGAGGGTGGCGCGACGCCCGGAAGTAGCCGAGAATGGACCTTTGGGGCGTCGCCAAGTGGTAAGGCACCGGACTTTGGATCCGGCATACGGAGGTTCGAATCCTCCCGCCCCAGCCAGCTAGCCCATAGGCTGTCCGCTACGATGGACGGGACGTGAGCGGATTCGTTCGATCGCCGGCGCTTGCCCGTCGGACGGCGCTCTTCGCGGCCGTCGCGCTCCTGCTCTGGAGCCTCGGCTGCCGACCGCCGGACGCTCCCGGTGGCGCCGGCGCGCCGGCTGCCGGCGAGGACGCCGACATCCGCAACCGGGGCGCCGGCAAGGACCGGTGGTGGGACGCTCTGCCCCGCGAGGCCTGGTCGCGATTCCGGCGCGTCGAGCAGAGTCAAGACTGGTTCGAGGTGTACGAGATCCGGCCCGGTGTCTTGGCCATCTACGAGCCCGGCCAGTTCGAGGAGGTCATCTCGTACCTGGTCGTGGGCACCGAACGGGCGCTGCTGTTCGACACCGGGCTCGGCATCGGCGACGTGCGCGCGGTGGTCGACGAGCTGACCGGGCTCGAGGTCGCCGTGCTCAACTCGCACACGCACTACGACCACGTCGGCGGCAATCATGCGTTCGCCACGGTCTACGGGACGAATCTCGACTACACGCGCGATCACGAGCGCGGCCGGGCCCACGAGGAGGTTGCCGAGTTCGTGGGCCCGGGGTGGATCTGGAAGGAGACTCCGGAGGGGTTCTCGGCCGAAAGCTACGCGTCGCTGCCCTTCGCGGTGACCGAGCGTGTCGAGGACGGACAGGTCCTGTCGCTCGGTGGCGTCGACCTCGAGGTGCTGCTCACTCCCGGCCACGCGCCCGATTCGCTCTGCCTGCTGGATCGAGGGCGCGGGCTGCTCTTCACCGGCGACACTTTCTACCCGGCGACGCTCTACGCCCACCTGCCGGGATCGGCATTCGCCGACTACGAGCGGAGCGCCGCGCGGCTGGCGGATCTCGTCGATCTGGTGGACGTCGTGCTGCCGGGGCACAACGAGCCGACGCTGCCCGCCGGCGAGCTCGTTCGGCTGCGGGACGCGTTCACCGCGATGCGCGACCCCGCCACGCCCTTCGTCCTGACCGACGGCAATCGCGAGTACGACTTCGGCCGCTTCTCGATTCTGGTCTCGGATCCGCCGCCCTGGTAAGGCGGGGCTCGCGGCGCTCGACCCGGGTCGGGGCCGATCCCATCGGGCTCGAGCTACCTTCGTACCCTGAACACCTTCGCCGGCAGCTCCCTGCCGATGCCGGTGTTGCGGCGGATGATCCGCGCCAGGGTCTGGTCCTCCACCACCGCGATCATGTCCTCCGGCAGGTAGCTCTGGTACCAGAACCGGTCGCCCGACCGCAGCCGCTCGAACTGCTCGATCAGGATGGCCCGGAAGGTCTCGCCGACCATCGCCCCGGGCAGGTGCGGCTCCGCCAGGCCGGCGACCCAGAGGTCGAGATCGTCGACCGAGGCGTAGGCGGCGCGCAGGTCTTGCTGGACCGCCGGGTCGGGGTTGACGTCCGCGAAGGTGGCGGCCGGCTCGAGGCCGAACGCCGCGCGCACCTCGTTGTAGCTCGGCAGGCCGTGGTCGCGGCCGCGCTGGATGTTGAGGGCGGCGAGGTCCAGCCCGCCCGTTCCCGGGCGGCCGAACAGGAAGTTGCGCACGCCATCGACGATCGCGTTGTCGACCTCCTGCGCCCTCTGCGCGGCGAAGCCGCGGAGGAGCGAGTCGATGCCGTGGCGCTCGATCTCCTCGGGGCGGAAGAACGCTTCGGCGAGCGACAGGTGGCCGCCGTCGCCCTCCGCGCCGTCGGAGTCGAGGCGCAGGAGCCGCTCGGGCAGCATGCTGTGCCCGACCCGATAGGCGGCGGTCGCGAAGACGTTCGCGATCCCGGCGTCGATCCGCCGCCGGTAGCCCTGGTACGGAGCCAGCGCTCGGCGGCCGAGAAGCAGGGGCAGAAACTCGCGATAGGTGATCGCCTCGATCTCGGCCGTGACCAGGGCGCGGGCGGCCTGATAGATCGCCTCGCCGTCGAGTCCCGGATCGGCGTCCCGAAACACTCCGGCCCAGTAGTTGTGCTCGCGCACGAAAAGCGTGTGGATCGCCAGCAGCCCGACGTGCTCGTTGGCCCGGAAGTCGCCGGCGAGGAAGAACCGGGGATCCGTCGACGGAGCGTTCGGCAGCCCGCCGGTGTTGTAGGGCAGGAGATCGCCGGCGCTCGTCTTCAGGCGCCCGGTGCCATCGAGGGTGCGCAGCGCCGCCGCCCGCTCGCGATCCGAGCCGTAGACGTTGGAGGCATCCAAGAAGGCGGTGATGGCGTTGACCTGCTGGCGCTCGCCCGACCGCATTCGGTAGGCCGAGCGCTCGAACGGGATGACGGCCGAGCCGGTGGCGCCGGGGTCGAACCAGGCGTCGCCGGGCGGCACTGGAATGTCGAAACGCTCGGCCGGCTCGGCCACCGGCGTGAGCGCCAGGTCGTGGTCGACGAACTGACCCCAGAGCCAGAGGTAGTCGGAGGCGCGCCGGGCGTTCGGCCGCGCCTCTTCGGCCGCCGCGCACAGATTGCTGACACTCCGGGCGTTGGGTCGCGACGGCCCGGCGGGCTCGCCCCTGCCGTCGCTGTAGGCTGCCGGCACGAGACGCAGGAAGGTCCGCCCGGCCGTACCCCATCTCGGGTGCTTGCGATTGTTGCCCTGGCCGGTGATCGTGCGTAGCTGGTGTGGGAAGCGGGTCGTCTTCGGTGAGCTTGCCGGCGACGCGTCCGCCTCTGGGTCGGCCGATCGGATCGGCACGGCCAGGCGCGGCCGGTCCGGCGACAGCCCGGCTCGGCTTTGCGCGTCGGACGCCGATCGGTCGCCAGCCGCGGCGGTGGCCGGCGCCACGATCGAGATCGCCGCGATCGCTATCCAGGTCAGACGGGCCGGCATCATCCGGGTGGCTCCTCGCATCCAGCGGGCAGCTTATCCTCAGAGCCGTCGTCTTGGAATGGACGGCCGTTCACGAGCCGACGCGGCGACCGCGATCCCCGCCGGACTCGCCTAGTCCGCCGAGAATGCGCTACAATGCGCCGGCCGAGGCGCGGGGCGGGGGGCAGCTTTCCGGGGGATTCTCCGTCGATTCCGATCCAAGATTCCGAACCGGTGAGACCCGGTACGGTGGGACCCCGGATCGCCACCCGCTCGCCATACGGCCCCAGGAACCGAACCCATGCACCCCGAGCTGAAAGTCTTCGCCGGCCGCGCGCACCCGACGCTCGGCGCCGAGATCTGCGAGTACCTGAAATCGCCGATCGGCCAGATCGAGCTGACCAACTTCGCCGACGGCGAGATCTTCTGCCAGGTCCGGGAGAACGTGCGCGGCCGGGACATCTTCGTCGTCCAGCCGATCTGCCATCCGGTGAACGAGACCCTGGTCGAGCTGCTGATCATGCTCGACACCTTCAAGCGCTCGTCCGCCGACCGGGTGACCGGCGTCATCCCGTACTACGGCTACGCGCGCCAGGACAAGAAGGACGCCCCGCGGGTGCCGATCACGGCCAAGCTGGTCGCCGACCTGATCTCGGCCGCGGGCGCCGATCGCATCCTGACGCTCGACCTCCACGCCGGCCAGATCCAGGGCTTTTTCAACGTGCCCGTGGATCACCTGTTCGCGGCGCCGGTGCTGCTCGAGGCGATCCGCGAGATGGCCCTGCCGCAGCTGACCATCGTGTCGCCCGACGCCGGTGGCGTCGAGCGCGCCCGGGCGATCGCCAAGCGGCTTCAGGCCGGGCTGGCGATCGTCGACAAGCGCCGGGTGGCGGCCAACGAGGCCGAGGTGATGCACGTCATCGGCGACGTCAGGGGCCGGACCGCCCTGATCATCGACGACATCATCGACACCGGCGGCACCCTGGTCAAGGGTGTCGAGGCCCTGAAAGAACATGGCGCCGCGCGGGTCTTCGCCGCCGGCATCCACGCCGTCCTGTCGGGACCGGCGATCGAACGAATCGAGGCGTCGCCACTGGAGCGCGTCCTGATCACCAACACCACACCGCTCGAGGAGAAGCTGGCGCGATCCGCCAAGCTCAAGGCGCTGAGCGTCGCCAAGCTGCTCGGCGAGGCGATCATGCGAATTCACGAGAACAGCTCGGTGAGCTCGCTGTTCGTCTGAAGCCGCTGCCGCGTCGCGCGGTCGAGGAACCATCACCATGAGTGAAATGACCATCAAGGTAGAGAAACGCGAACAGACCGGCAAGAACGCCAACCGCCAGCTGCGTGCCCTGGGCGCGTTGCCGGCGGTCGTCTACGGCGACAAGAAGGAGCCGGTGCCGATCACGATCGACCGCAAGAAGGTGATCGAGCTGCTCAAGAAGGGCGGCGGCGAGAACGCCGTCTTCAAGCTCGAGCTCGCCGGCACCAAGGCCTCGCGGCACGCGATGATCCGGGACCTGCAGGTCGACCCGATCAGCCGCCGGATCATTCACATCGACTTCCAGCGCATCGACCTCAAGCAGAAGGTCAAGGTCGAGGTGCCGATCCAGCTCGTCGGCGAGCCGACCGGAGTCAAGAACGAGGGCGGCGTGCTCGACTTCGTCACCCGCGAGATCGAGGTCGAGTGCCTGCCGAACGACATTCCGCCGGCGCTGGAGATCGACGTCAGCGCGCTCGCGATCGGCGACCACATCGAGGCCAAGGACATCCCGCTGCCCGAGAGCGTGGAGCTGATGGAGGAGCCCGAGCGGGTGATCGTGGCGGTTTCCCACAGCCGGGTCGCCGCCGAGATCGAGGAGCTCGAGGCCGAGGGCGCGGCCGCCGACGAGCTGCTGATCGAAGCCCAGGTGGACGAGCCGGAGGTGATCGGCAAGGGCAAGGAAGCCGAGGACGAGGAGGGCGAGGACTAGCCTGTTCGGCCCCGGTGCCCGGGCTCGCGATGACTACCGTCTCGAACGGCGCGGAGGGCGCGCCTCGCCGGCTGATTCTCGGCCTCGGCAACCCCGGAGAGCGCTATCGGAACACCCGGCACAACGTCGGCTTCGAGGTCGTCGGGGAGCTCGCCCGCCGGCGCTCGGTCGAGCTCGCCAGGCTCGAATGCAACACCCTGCTGGCCGACGACGGCGACCTGACGCTCGGCATCCCACAGACCTACATGAATAGAAGCGGATACGCGGCTCGCTGCCTGGTCGAACGGCGCGGTTTCGAGCCCGGCAACATGCTGATCGTCTTCGACGAGGTGAACCTGCCGCTCGCCCAGCTGCGCTTGCGCACCCAGGGGAGCCCCGGCGGCCATCGGGGCATGGAGTCGATCGTCCGCAGCCTGAACACCGATCGGGTGCCGCGCCTGCGGCTCGGGATCGGTCCCGAGGCGGGCGCCACCGAGGACCTGGTGGAGTTCGTGCTCGAGCCGTTCGAGGCGTCCGAGCGCGAGCCGGTGGGGGAGATGATCGCGCGCGCCGCGGACGCTTGCGAAAGCTGGCTCGCGCATGGGCCCGAACGGACCATGAACCTGTTCAACAAATGAAGCGAGTCGCCGAGCCCGGCCGGCGCTTGGAGGGAAGAGAATGGAACAGTCGATAATGCTCTATCTGATCGCCGGCTGCGGCGTCCTCGGGCTGCTCTACGCCTGGCTGCGCAGCGCCTGGATCAACCGGCAGGACAGCGGCACCGAACGCATGGTCGAGATCGCCCGCCACATCCGCGAGGGCGCGATGGCGTTCCTGGCGCGCGAGTACAAGGTGCTGGCGATCTTCGTGCTGGTGGTCGCGGTGCTGCTCGGCTGGGCCAACGCCTCGAACCCGGCGAGCTCCTGGCTGGTGGGCGTCTCGCTGGTCGCCGGCGCCGCCTGCTCGGGCCTGGCGGGCTTCTTCGGCATGCGGGTCGCGACCGCCGCCAACGTGCGCACCACCGCGGCGGCCCGCAAGGGCCTCAACCCGGCGCTCACCGTCGCGTTCTCGGGTGGCGCGGTCATGGGGTTCTGCGTCGTCGGGCTCGGAGTGCTCGGTCTGACGCTCCTGTTCATCATCTACAGCGCGCTGTTCGACTCCGGCGCGCCGCAGAGCGACCTCAATCTGGTGGTGACGGTGCTCACCGGCTTCTCGCTCGGCGCCAGCTCGATCGCGCTCTTCGCCCGCGTCGGCGGCGGCATCTACACCAAGGCCGCCGACGTCGGCGCCGATCTCGTCGGCAAGGTCGAAGCGGGCATTCCCGAGGACGATCCGCGCAACCCGGCCACCATCGCCGACAACGTCGGCGACAACGTCGGCGACGTCGCCGGCATGGGCGCCGACCTGTTCGAGTCCTACGTCGGCTCGATCGTCGGCTCGCTGGTGCTCGGCGTCAGCGCCGTCAGCGTCGCCACCGGCGAGGCCTACACTCCGGAGCTGGTGCTGCTGCCGCTCTTCCTCGCCGGCCTGGGCATCGTCATCTCGCTCGGCGGCACCTTCCTGGTCCGGACCCGAGAAGGCGGCGATCCCGGCCACGCGCTCCATCGCGGCACCATCGGCGCCGCGGTGGTGATGCTCGGGGCCACCTGGTTCGCCTGCCAGTCGCTGCTCGCCGGCGAGTACGACGTCGCCGGGGTGGTCTTCGGCGCCTCGGGCGTCTTCTGGGCGACGGTCGGCGGCCTGGTCGGCGGCGTGCTGATCGGCATGATCACCGACCACTACACGGCGGCCGAGAAGAAGCCGGCCCAGCAGATCGCCGCCGACAGCCTCACCGGCTCGGCCACCAACATCATCTCCGGCCTGGCGGTGGGGATGCGCTCGACGGCGCTGCCGACCGTCGTCCTGGTCGGCGCGATCATGGTCGCCTACACCTCGGCGGGCCTCTACGGCATCGCCATCGCGGCGCTCGGCATGCTGGCCACCACCGGCATCCAGCTGGCGGTGGACGCGTACGGGCCG
>JBFGLX010000061.1:0-13902 GCA_041575955.1 Thermoanaerobaculia bacterium | reverse complement strand
CAGCTCAAGGAGTTCGCCGACTCGTCGGTCAACTTCGAAGTCTCGGTCTGGATCAACGACCCCTGGACGATGCAGCAGCGCCGCAACGACCTGAACGAGGCGGTCTGGTGGGCGCTCAAGGAGGCCGGCGTGGTCATCGCCTTCCCGCAGCTCGACGTACACTTCGACCCGCAGGTCGTCGAGTCTTTGAGCGCCGCCCGCAAAACGGCGTAAGGCCCGGCTCGCATCCGGAGGTCGCCGCGTGAAGCCGTTCGGCAAGAGGTTCAGCCACCCGGGGAGCTCCCCGGGCGTCCTGCGCGCTCCCGAGGGGCCCGCCCAGGCGGTTCAGATCCGGGTGATGCACTACACGCCCGAGAGCCTCGAGGAGAGCGAGCCGGCGTCGGTCGACGAGGTGATGCCCTATCTCGAGCGCCCCGGAGTGGTGTGGATCGACGTCGTCGGCCTGCACGACGTGGCCGCCCTGGAGCGGCTAGGCGATCGGCTGGGGCTGCATCTGCTGGCGCTCGAGGACGTGCTGCACCACGGCCAGCGGCCGAAGGTCGACGACTACGAGGGACACGCGTTCGTGGTGCTCAAGCAGATGCGCATCCGCGCCAGCCGTCTCGAGTCCGAGCAGATCAGCCTGTTCTTCGACCGGCGCTTCGTCCTCACCGTCCAGATGACGCCGCGCGACGACTGGGAGCCAGTGCGCCAGCGCCTGCGCTCGGGCCGGGAGCGGATCCGCGGCAGCGGCGGCGACTACCTGGCCTACGCCCTCGTCGACGCGGTCATCGACAGCTTCTTCCCGCTGCTCGAAGAGTACGGCGATCGGATCGAGAGCCTGCAGCAGATCCTGCTCGACCAGCCCGATCAAGAGGTACTGGAGCGGATCCACGCCATCAACCGCGAGCTGATCCTGATCCGCCGCGCCGCCTGGCCCCACCGCGAGGTCGCCAGCACGCTGGAGCGCTCGGAGTCGGGCGTCGTCGCCAAGGAGACCCGGGTCTACCTCCGGGACTGCTACGACCACACGGTCCAGATCCTCGACATCCTCGAGAGCTACCGCGATCTGGCCCGCGGACTGATGGACCTCTACCTGTCCACCGTCAGCAACCGGATGAACGAGGTGATGAAGGTCCTGACCGTCATGGCCTCGATCTTCATCCCGCTCACCTTCCTGGCGGGCGTCTACGGCATGAACTTCGACCCCGACGCCGGCCCCTTGAACATGCCCGAGATCAGGTGGGCGTGGGGGTATCCGGTCTTCTGGGCGGTGATCCTCGCGCTCGGCACGGGGATGGTGGTCTACTTCAAACGCAAGAACTGGTGGTAGTCGACGGGGGCGACGAAGCCAACAACATGTCGAACCGCCTCCGCTTCGTCGGAAGGTAACTGTCACCGAAGCTAGAGATCGAATCCCAGCCCGGGGCGCTCGGTCGGGATCAGATAGCCGTCTTCGAGCAGGACCGCTCCGGCCGAGGGGTCGTCCACCAGGTCCAGGTGGCCGTCGAGATCGGCGTAGGTCACGCCGGGCCGGGCCAGGGCGAAGGCGAGGCCGGCGGCGATCGAGAGTGCGGCCTCGTCCATGCAGCCGACCATGACCTCCATGCCCGCGGCGCGGGCGATGGCGGTGATGCGTTGGGCCTCGACGATGCCGCCGACCTTCATCAGCTTGACGTTGACCATGTCGGCAAGCTCCTCTCCGGCGAGCCGGAAGGCGTCCTTCGAGCTCATCAGGCTCTCGTCCGCCATCACCGGGATCTTGACCGCCGCGGTGACCCGGGCGAGGAGCTCGAGCTCGTCGCGGGCGGTGGGCTGCTCGAGGAGCTCGACCCGGGCCGGCGCCACTGCCGCCACGAAGCGCACCGACTGGTCGAACGTGTAGCCCTGGTTGGCGTCGAACCGAAGCTCGACTTCCGGTCCGACGGCCTTGCGCACCGCGAGCACCCGGGCGCCATCGAGGTCGACGTCGGTGCCGCCCTTGAGCTTGAGGCAACCGAAGCCGCGCTCGACGAAGGCGCGCGCTTGCGCCACGGTCTCCGCCTCGGGGAGGATGCCGATGGTGACGCTGGTGGCGATCCGATCCCGGAAGCCGCCGAGCAGACGCCAGAGCGGCAGGCCGGCGGCCTTGCCCAGGATGTCGTGGAGCGCCATGTCGACCGCCGCGAGGGCGGACGGCTGGCCGGCGAGGGCGAGGCGCAGCTCCTCGACGTGCTGGACGAGCCGGAGCGGATCGGCCCCCCTAAGCCGGGGCTCGGCGATCTGCTGGATGCCGGCGAGCACGGTCGCCGCGCTCTCGCCGGTCACCACCGGATCGGGCGCGGCGCAGCCGTAGCCCACGACCGGGCCGTCGGTGGTGGTGCGAACGAAAACGTTCTCCACCCGCTCGACGCGCTCGTAAGCGATGGCGTACGGGACCGCCAGGGCCATCTGGACGGACCAGGCCTCGACGGCGACGATCTTCATGTCCTTGCCGCCCTGGGCCGGCTATTGCCGGCGCTCGTGGATCTCGTCGAGGGTCAGCTCCTTGATCCCCTCGACGAACCGAACCAGGTGGTCGATCATCACCTGCCAGTACTTCTCTCCCTTCTCGCGCGTCGCCTTGGTCGGGTCGCCGAGCACGCCCGACTTGGAGAGCTTGCCGGTGTGCGCGTACCACTCGACGCTGTAGCGGGAGCTGAAGTCCAGGTACTGGTTCGAGAACTTCGGCACCGCCCGCCTGGCCAGGCTCATGTCCACCAGCTCGGGGCGGGTGGCGAGCGCGGTGCTGGTCTCGACCTCGCCGGCGTGAACGTCGTTGGGCGTCTCGGTCAACGCCGCGATGTCGGCATCGCTGGTGTCGCCGCTGTCGACGCAGGTGAAGATGTGGGCGTCGCGGTTGATCATCTGGGCCGCGTACTGCAGCGTCGGGCCGTTGCCGCCGTGGCCGTTGACGATGATGAGCTTGACGATGCCGTGGCGGGCGGCGCAGAGGCCGATCTCGTAGACCATGTTCGAGAGCGTCTGGGGGCTGATGCTCAGGGTGCCCGGGAAGTCGTCGTGGTGGTAGGAGACGCCGTAGGCGATCGACGGCAGCACCAGCGGCGGCGGGTCGCTGCAGCGCTGGGCGACCTCCTTGCAGATGTGATCGGCGTCCCAGGTGTCGGTATCGAGCGGCAGGTGCGGCCCGTGCTGCTCGATCGCCCCGACCGGCAGGAGGGCGGTGTCGGTGGAGCGGAGCCGGGCCTCGGCGAGCGGCCAGGTCAGCTCGCCCAGGAGGTAGGGGCTCCGAGCGCCGGCGGATGGGGCGGCGGGGGCGCGCCCGGGGCGCTCGAATCGGTAGGGCTTGGTCAGGAACCGGTCGCCGAGCGCATCGACCTCGGCCCAGCGCCGCCCCCGGCGCTCGAACGCGCCGGTGGCGTGCTGCAGGAGGATCTCGTAGAGCGGCCGGCGCAGGAAGAGCGGCAGGGTGTCGATCGGCGAGGCTTCGTCGTGAAAGCGCAGGCCGAGGATCTCGGGGTGCTCGCGGGCCTGGGCGGCGAAGGCGCTGTCGGACCGCAGGCGCTCGTCGCGGACGAGCATCCAGGCGAGCTGCCGCATCCCGGGGGCTTCCTGGCTCACGCCCTTGTCGCCCAGGGCCGTCATCGCGCTGGCGATCTGCGCCTCGGCATAGCCGCAGCGGGTCGGGTCGGCGCCCACGGCCACCAGCATGGCGACGATGCGCCGGCACTTCTCGCACCTGCCGCAGGGGGCGACGCGCTCGCCGTCGAGGTGGGCGGCGTGACACGAGACCTGGTGCGCCTGCAGGTCGGGATAGCGCTCGGTCAGGGTCCTCTGGATCAGCAGCTCGGACAGCGGGCGCAGCATCGAGAACTGGACCAGCGGCCACCTCTTCTGCCGGTAGAAGCGGGTGAGGCGCTCGTCGAAGAAGCGGCTCTGATCGTAGAGCCCGTCGTAGTGAGGGATGCCCGCGTGCCGCACCCGGCGCGAGGTGTCGTGCTCGTCGCCGATGACCATGTAGGAGAGCCCCCGGCGACGCGCCTCGGCGAGCGCGCCGAACAGGAAGACGCCGACGGTCCAGAGACGGATCGGGTACTCGTCGGAGCGCAGGCGCGCGAAATCCGGGCGGACGAACGGCAGATGGCGCAGCATCCAGTTGAACACCCGGTCCGAGGAGGTCCACACCCGCGCGGTGGCGTCGGCGTCGGCCTCGCTCAGGTGCCGGTAGGCGTTGAGGGCGGTGTACCAGTGCCGGCCCGACTCGTTGACGAACAGCGAGTGGGTCGCGAACCCCAGCTCGCGCAGGAGGCCGTAGCTCAGCAGGCTGTCCTTGCCGCCGCTCGAAAGAACGGCGAAGCGGTCGCCTTCCGGCTGCCGCGCCCAGCCGTCGGCGAACGAGGGCTCGGAGCGCGGGCCGCCGTCGTCCTCTTGGCCGGCGTCGGGAAACGACAGCTTCGCCTGCAGGTAGCTCTTCCGCTTGACGGCGGGCAGGCGCGCCGCCTCGCCGAGCAGGAAGGGATTCGGCTCGAGGAACTTCTTGACGTAGATCTCGCGCGCGGTGTTGGCCGCCATCTCGGCGAGGAACTTGCGATCGGCGTCGTCGAACGTGCCGCGGAAGACGATCTCGTGGCAGAAGAGCCCGTAGTTGAGCGCCACCTGGGCGCCCATGAGCGAGGCGAGGTTGCGGCTGGCGCGCTCCTCCGGGTCGAGGGTGTCGCTCTCGAAGCGGTAGGCGAGCTCGGTCGACGACGATTCCTCGCCGGTGACGACCGTGTAGGGCACCGTCACCCGGTGGCGCTCGACCCGGGGCGGCCCCACCTCGAGACGGTCGATGACCAGGAGCTGGGCGAGCGGGCCGGGTGCTCGGCGCTTGGCCGTCACGCCGGCCCTTCGCCGCGCCGGTCGACGAGATCCTCGATGATCGCGGCCAGCGCCTCGGCGCCGTCGCGGAGCACGTCGAAAGCCGGCAGACCGGTCTCGGCGGTGATCGCCGCCGCGGCCGCGCGCGTGGCGTCGCGGTCGAGGCCTTCGTGGTTGATGGTGACGGCCACGACCGGCCGATCCGAGACGATCTCGATCGCCTCGATCTGGCGTCCGAGCGGGTGCATCTTGAAGCCCGGAAAGCCGTCGTATTCGAGTCGCGCCGGCGCGTGCTGGAGGACGACCGCCTCGGGGCGGCCGGCGGCGAGCAGCTCGAAGCCCCCGGGGTAGGCGGGATTGAGCAGGCTGCCCTGGCCTTCGAGCACGATCACGTCGGGCCGCTCCGCCTGCCAGGCGCTCCAGACCGCGTGCTCGATCTCACCGGAGATGAAGTCGCTGACCAGCGAATCGACCACCAGCGAGTAGCGGGCGCCCTGCAGCCAGGCGGTCTGGCCGGTGCCGATGAGCTCGGCGCCGCGGCCGCGCTGTCGCAGCGCGTCGACCAGCAGCCAGGCGGTGGTCCGCTTGCCAACCGCGGAGTCGGTGCCCAGCAGCGCGACCTTGAGCGCGTCGACCTGGCCGATCTTGCCGCTGAAGAAGTGCAGCTCGCCGCGCGGCGGCGGCTTGCGCACGTCGACCAGGCTCGTACCGCGCTCGGCCGCCAGCGCCACCAGCACCGGATCTTCCGACAGGAAGTCGTGCAGTCCGCAGACCACGTGCAGGCCGGCGCGAATCGCCTCTTCGACCGCGGCGCGGTCGCCGGCCGGCAGCCGGCCGCCGTCCGGTGCCAGCCCGATGACGAAGTGGGTCGGCTCGACGCCGGCCGCCGCGGCCGCCTGCCGGGCGGCGGCGAGATCCGCGAGAATCGGGACGCCGCTCGGCTTGTCGTCCAGCAGCCCGCCGGCATCCGCGCCGGCGGCCGTCGAGTCGATCACCGACAGCACGCGGTAGCGCTCCGAACGTCGCACCAGCCCGTGCGCGGTCTTGCCGTTGGTGGTGCGGAAGGCACCCTGGCAGTAGACGATGGCGTTGCCCTCGGGCCAGTTGCCGGTCATCGTCTACCCGTCAGGACCGCCACGTAGCGATCGCCCGGCAGCGGGGATTTCTGGTGCTGGTCGAGGAGCACGGCGAGCCCGGCGCTCGATGCCGGCAGCACGCTCAGTCCCTCGGTCTCGCGCAGCAGCTTGGCGTGGCGCAGCATCACCCGGTCGCTGGCGTCTCCGGCCCAGCCGGAGCTGGCCCGGATGGCGTCGAGAGCGTGCTGGCCGTCGGCCGAGTGCCAGTTGATGAGCGGCTCGTTGACGACGGTCTCCTTGAGCCGGGCCGGATCGAGGTCCTCGCAGACCTCGAGCCCCTTGACGAACGAGCGCACGATCGGGTTCTTGCCCGACGACGAGCCGGCGACCATCTTCGGAATCCGCGAGGTCTTGCCGCGCCGGTAGAGCCGGACGAAGCCTTTGTGGATGCCGGCCAGCGTGGTGCCGTTCGACACCGGCGCGGCGACCGCCGCCGGCGCGTCGCGCAGCTCGTCGTAGATCTCGAACGCGATCTGGCCGTAGGCCTGGAGCTGCAGCGAGGTGTTGACGCCGCCCGGATTGGCGTCGTACGAGTCGTTGTCGCTCGCCCATTGGCTGGAGGCCGCGACCGAGGCCTCGTAGTCGCCGTCGACCAGCCGGATCTCGGCGCCGTGCTCGCCCATCTCGGCGGAGCGGCGGGCGTGAAAGCTGCGCGGCATGAAGATCACGCAGCGCAGCCCGGCGACCGAGCCGGCGAGCGCCAGGGCGGCGCCGTAGTTGCCGCAGGTCGCGACGGTGATCGCGTCGAAGCCGCGGCGCAGCGCGTCCTCGACCTGGGCGAAGGCGATGCGGTCCTTTTGCGTCCCGGTCGGATTGCCGCCGTCGAACTTCAGGTAGATCTGGCGGAGGCCGAACTGCCGCTCGACGTTGCGCGCCCGCGCCAGGTGCGTGTCGCCGACCTGCGAGTCCATGACGTCCTCGAACGCCTCGAGTCGATCTGCCAGCGGCCGGCTCGGGTCGGCGGCGATGCGGCGCTCTTCGCTCAGGTCGGCGAACGGCGTCAGCGCCTCCGGACGGGCGTCGCCGAGCAGCTCCAGCTCGGAGACCCCGGCCTCGCCCGGCGTCGCGGCAGCGGCGTCGGCCGGGTCGATGCCCGTGGGGGCATACTCCCGAGGTGGCACGGGAGACGAGGTTTCCGTCATCAGCCGGATTATGAGACAAGTGCGCTCGAAAGGCACGCCTGTCGGAGATCGACAGGGTAGCCGGATGGTGGCCAGCGGGTCAGACCGCGATGCCGACGGCGTGCCCGAACGGCTCGGTCTCGTACCGGTCGAGGCGAAAGTCCGCCGCGGCGAGCTCGGCCTCGATCTCTGCGCGGGTGAAGTAGTGATCGAACGAGCCCGACAGGCTGTCGCCGATCTCGACCGGCTCGCGGCTCAGCCGCAGGCCCCGGACCGCCTGCCCGATGCGCTGGATCCAGAGATCGCGGCGCGAGTCGCGGTCGCGGGTGAAGAACGAGAGCAGGAGCGGCCCGCCGTCGCGAACCCGGTCGCGAAGCTGGCGGAGGAAGAGGACGCGCGCCACCCGCCCCGGGATGTGCATGTACGCCCCCCAGCCGACGATCAGGCCGTCGACTCTCTCGCCGCCCGGTGGCGCCTGGCCGGCTCCGGTGCCGACCACTTCGGCGTCGAGCCCGGCGCCGGCCACCAGCTCGCGGCAGCTCTCGCGCAGCTCGCGCGAGCGCTCGAAGGCGAGCACGCGGAGGCCGCGCGAGGCCAGCGCCAGCACCTCGCGGCCGCCGCCGGCCGCGCCCACCAGGACCGACCGGCAGTCGCCGAAGGAGCGCTCGATCGCCCGCTCTTCCCACGCCTTGAGACCGGATGCGTTGTAGCCCGGGTCGCGGTACCGGGGGCGGCGCCGGTAGTAGAGCTCGGTCGCCCGGTCGAGGGCCTGGTGGCCCATCATGCCCAGCCAGACGCCCTCGTGGACGACGCGGATCGCGGTTAGGGCCGCGGAAAGCGCACGGTCCAGATCGTGGAAGAGCGCTGCGCGCACGGCTAGCTGGCGGCCCGGTGTCAGGGCATCATCTTCTGGTTGGGATTGCCGCCGTCGATGTTGCCGCCGCTCTTCCGGGTGACGTCGGCCATGTGGCCGAGCTGCCGAAGCTCGGGCTTCTGGTAGGGGCGTTTGCCGGCGATCGGGCCACCGGCCTCGGCTCGATCTCGCTCGGCTTGCTCAGGCACTTCGCACTTCCTTCAGGCTGTCGACGGGCTGGTCTCCGCCGATCATGTCATAGCGCGGCAGCTGGCGCAGCCACACCTCCAGGCAGGCCACCGCCCAGAGCGGCCGGACGGCGCTCCAGGAAAGCCCCGCGGAGGACGGCCGCTCGAGCAGCGCGCCCACCGCTCGCCGGCGAACGTAGCGCTCGCAGGCCCAGCGCGACTCGCCGCGCAGCAGCTCGCCGATGCGTCGGCTGGCGCGCGCGGCGAGCGTCGCGTAGTAGCCGTCGTAGGCGGTCTTCCGCGGTCGCTGGAGGAGCGCTCGCGGCAGCAGGGGCGCCAGCGCCGCCGCCAGGTAGGACTTGACGCCGCCGGCCATCGCGGCCCGGACCTCGACCGGCGTGGCCAGGACGAACTCCACCAGCTGCCGGTCCAGGAACGGGTGTCGCAGCTCGATTCCATGGCGGCCCCAGCGCGCTTCGTTCTGCTCGACGACGTAGTGAAAGCGCGGCTCGCGGAGCCAATCGAGAACCTGACGCTGGCCAAATGAAAGACCGCGCCGCGGCGGCCCGGCCGCGGGTGGCGGCTCGCCGCCGAGCTCGGCGAGCACCTCGGGCCGGAGCCACTCGCCGAGGCCGGCGGCAACCGATCCCGGCCCGCGTCCGGCGAGCCGGCGGGCGGGCGCGAGGAGGGGACCGTCGAGACTCCGGGCGAGGATCGGCCGCAGCGCGCCGCCGCGGGACCGGTGGTAGCGGAGGGCGAGCCGCCAGCGCCGGCGCACGACCAGGTCGCGTAGCCAGCTTGGATCCGAGAACAGCTCGTCGCCACCGGTGCCGGCGATCAGCACCCGCGCTCCGAGAGCGGAGAGAATAGCGCTCGCCTGCCGCTTCCAGGCCCATGCCAGGTCGGCGTCGGGGGAGTCGGCGGCCCAGGCTTCGCCGGCCAGATCGGAGGCGCCGCCGTCGCCGAACGGCGTGATGCGATGGCCGGCGAACGGCACCCGTTCGGCGAGCGCGTCGATGAACGACGTCTCGTCGAACTCGCGGCCGGGAAAGACGGCCGAGATCGTCGCGGTCACCGGCAGGGCGGCGTCGGTGCGGCGATGGACCTCGCCGGCGGCGGCGACGAGCGACGACGAGTCGAGGCCGCCGCTGAGCTCCAGGCAGACGGCCGGATCGGAGCCGAGCCGCCGTTCGACGGCGTCGAACAGGAGCTCGCGGAGCCCCTCCCGGTAGGCCGCGGCCGAGGGCTCGGCCAGTGGCGCCTCGGCGGGCGGGCGCCAGTAGCGCTCTTGCACGGCCTCGTGCGCGTCCGCGCGCAGCGCGTGGCCGGCCCGCAGCCGGTCGATGCCGCGAAAGAAGGTGCGCCGGCCGGCGCCCATCCGGTCGGCGAGAAACTCCGCCACCGAGCGAGCGTCCGGCTCGACCGGCACCCCGGGCAGCACCAGCAGCTGCTTGGGCTCGGAGGCGAAACAGAACCGGAGCGGACTCGCCGTGTAGAAGAAGGGCCGGGCGCCGAACGGATCGCGAGCAGCGAAGACGCGGCGCTCGCCGCGGATCCAGATCGCGAACGCGAAATCGCCGTGCAGCCGCTCGACGAGCGCCTCCCGCCAGCGCTCGTAGCCGGCGAGAATGAGGGCCGCGTCGGAAGCCGGCTCGCGCAGCCACTCGACCCTGCCCAGCGCGCGCCGCAGCTCCGCCCGGTGGTCCAGCCGGGCGTCGGCGACCACGGCGCACGAGCGATCGGGTAACCAGACGGGCTGCTGGCGCCGCGGATCGGAGCCGGGCGGCACCGGCCGGGCGTGCCCGAGTCCGGCCTCTGCCACCGTCTCGAGCTCCGAGGCGTCGGACCCCCGATGCTCGATCAGCGACAGCATGAGCCGCAGCTCGTCGGACGAGGCGGGGCGCCGGCGCCAGTCGACGATGCCGGCGAGGCCCCTCATCCCGGCAAGTCGCCCAGATGGTCCCGGATCAGGACCGCGGCACTCTCGCGCAGCCTCCCGAGGTCGTCGGGCATCTCCAGCCGGTAGGCGCGCGCCTGCTCGGCGATCCGCCGACAGACCCGGAACTGGAGCGCCCAGACCTCGGCCAGCGCGAGCTCGCCGAAGCCGTGCCGGAGGAGCTGGGCGAAGCCCTCACGCTTCGATAGCGGCCGGCAGCGCGGCTCGGCGAGGCCGGCTCCGCGCTCGAGAAAGTAGACCGCGGTCAGCGGCGCGACGCCCGCCCTCCGGGGCCGGGGGAGCGGGATCACCAACCGGCCCTGCCGCTCGACACAGAGCAGCAGGTCGTCCGCGACCACGGCGATTCCCGCCGCCACCAGCTGGTGCGCGAGCGTCGACTTGCCGGCGCCGCTCGGTCCGATGAAGGCGTGGATTCCGTCGGGCACGGCAGCGGCGGCGGCATGCAGCATCACCCGCCCCTGGAGGGCCGCGCAGTAGGGGAGAATCCGCCGCACCTCGGTGTCGTAATCGGCGCGCGAGCCGTCGCGCTCCGCGATGCGCGCCTCCCGTCCGTCGGCCCGGATCCAGGCCGGCACCCCCGGTGGCGCTCGATGCCAGACGAAGCGGCGGCCGGGCCGCTCGGCGACCGCCGGGTCGGTCTCGGCGTGGGCCCCGCAATGGAAGCGGACCCGGAGGTCACAGCGTGCGCCTCTGACCCGGCGACCGTGGCGCAGCGCTCGATTGACCCGCACCCGGAGCCCCGCCAGGCTCCAGGTCGGCTCGGCGCCGGGGCCCGGTTCGGGCGTCTTGCTCTCCGGTGGCGATCGCAGCGTTGCCCCCCGCGGTACGGTCTTCCGATCCTGGGGTAGGCTAACACCCGGCAGGCGCCGGTGCTGGAGATTCCTTCGAACGTCCTCTTCCGCGAGCTCGACGGCGAGCTCTTCCTGGTCAACGTCGACACCGGCTACTACTTCGCCCTCGACCCGGTCGGTAGTCGCATGTGGCGGGCGCTCGGGCGCCACGGTAGCGTGACGGGCGCCCTCGCCGAGCTGCGGGACGAGTACGAGGTCGAGCCCGAACGGCTGCGCGCCGACCTCGCGGAGCTGGTCGCGAGGCTTCGGGAGCACGGGCTGCTGGAGGGGATCAGCTAGGAGGTTGGTGAGCGGGTCAGGCTAGCTCCCGGCCTCGCCGGGTCGCGGCCACCACAGGATGGCGCCGGCGCCGGCAGCGGCCACGAACAAAGCGGGATGCTCGAGCACGAACCGCGCCGTGTTCATGGCCTCCGGCGTGCCCGGTCGATGGCCGGCGAGCAGGTGGTGGACGAAAGCGAGTGCCGCCAGCAGCAGACCGGTCATCGCTGCTCGTCGTGCCAGCCGGCGCGCGGCCGTCGCCGACGCTCCCCCGCGGGCGGCCAGCCACGCCCGAACGGCCGCGAGCGCGCCGACCCCGACGGCGCCGCAAGCCAGTCCCAGGGCCGCTGAATAGAGATCCACCGACGGATGGCCCTTGCTAGTCAGGCTAGAACGGAAAGAACACCGGCACCAGGAAGGTGAGGAGCACGAACAGGATCAGGGTGAGCGGCGTTCCGACCTTGAGATAGTCCGACGAGCGGTAGCCGCCGGCGCCCATGACCAGCAGGTTCGCCTTGTGGCTGAAGGGCGTCATGAAGGCCGCCGAGGCCGCCAGGCTCACGCCCATCATCAGCGGGTAGGGGCTGATGCCGAGCCGGTCGGCCATCTCGATCACCACCGGCGCCAGCAGGACCACCGCGGGCGCCCCGTCGAGCCCCTGGCTCAGCAGGCTGGCCAGGACGACGAGCGCCCCGAGCACGAAGTGGGGCCCGAGCGGCCCTGCGGTCTCGGCCACCGTGTCGGCCAGAAAGTTGGCCGCGCCGGTGCGCTCCATCGCGAATCCCACCGGCAGCACCGCCGCGACCAGGAAGATGGCCCGCCATTCGATCACGCGATAGGCCTCCTGCATGGTCAGGGTGCCGGCGAGGATCACCAGCGAAGCGGCGGTGAAGGCGGCGACGTGGATCGGCTGCAGCCCGCTGGCCACCAGCCCGATCATGAGCGCCAGGCCGCCGAGCGCGTACGGCGCCTTGCGGTTCCGGCGCGGCGCCTGGTCTGCCTGGGAGAGGACGACGAAGTCGGGCTCCGAAGCCAACCGCCGGATGCGCTCACGCGGGCCGTGCAGCAGCAGCGCGTCGCCGAAGCGCAGCGGCACGTCGGCGAGATCCCGGTGCATCGGCCGACCCTCGCGCCAGAGCGCCAGCGCGATCAGGCCGTAGCGCCGGCGGAACTCGAGCGCGCGCAGGGAGCGGCCCTCGGCGCCCGACCGCGGCGCCACCGCCGCCTCGACCATTCCGGACTCGCCGCTCTCGAGCGTGGCCTTGGGGGCGGCGGCCGTGATCTCGACCCCGCGGAGATCGGCGAGCGCCGCCAGCGGTTCGGAGTCCGCGGCGAGCAGCAGCAGATCCCCGGCGTGGATGGTCTCGTCCGCGGGCACCGCCAGCCGCGTCGTCTCGTCCCGGATGATGCCGAGCACCGTGAGGCCGGCGAGCTCGCCCAGGCGGCTGCCGCCCAGGGTCGAGCCGACCAGATCGGAGGTCTCGGAGACCGCGATGACGCACAGCTCTTCGTGCAGCTCGTCGAGCGCTCCCAGACCGGAGACGACCGAGAAATCGGTCTCCTGCGCCAGCCGGGCCAGCCGCTCTTCGGTGCCGAGCCCGAGCAGCTCGTCGCCGCTCTGCAGTGTGCGCTCGGCCAGCCGGTCGCGCAGCAGCGCCTCGCCGCGGCGGATCGCCGCGACCGCGATGCCGAAACGCTCGCGGAACTTGAGCTCCGCCAGCGTCTTGCCCACGACGCTGGCGCCGGGAGCGATCAGCGCGCGGATGCCGAGCACGTCGGGCGGCATGGCCGGCAGCTGCCGGGCCGCGATCGGGCGCACCTGGAAGCCGCGCATCTTGAGCAGCTCGCTCACGCGGTCGGCTTCGCCGTCGACCATCAGCAGATCGCCGCCCTGGAGCCGGGTGTCCGCGTCGGGCTCGAACTGACGGTTGCCGCGTTGAATCGATACGACCTTGATCCCCAGCATGTTGCCGAGCCGGGTCTCGGCGAGGGTTCGGTCCGCGAGCTGCGAGTCGGCCGGCAGGCGCAGCGAGAAGAGGCGATTCTCGAGCTGGTAGACCTGGACCAGATCGTCCGATCTCGGCGTGGTGAGGCCGCTGCGCTCGCGGTTGGGCAGCAGCTTCCTTCCCAGTGTGAGCATAAACACCAGGCCGACGGCCAGGATGGCGAGCCCCAGGGGCGTGAAGTCGAAGAGCTTGAACGGCTCGAGGCCGCGGTCGCTCAGCATCTGGCCGGCCAGGATGTTGGGGGGCGTGCCGACCAGGGTCGTGGTGCCGCCGAGGATCGCGCCGAAGGCCAGCGGCATGAACAACCGGGACGGGGCGAGGCCGGCGCGTGGCGCGAGCGTCGCCACCGCCGGCATCAGAACGGCGGTGGCGGCGATGTTGTTCATGAACGCCGACAGCACGCCGGCGACCACCATCAGCACGACGATCAGGCGGGTCTCGCTGTCGCCCACCAGGCGGTGGATGCGCGCGGCGATGAGATCGGCGACTCCGGTCTCGAGCAGGGCGGCGCCCAGGATGAAGACCGAGAGCATGGTGATCACCGCCGGCGAGGAGAAGCCCTGGAAGGCCTCCGACGGCGTCACGTAGCCCGCGAAGACCAGCACCACGAGGCCGAGGAAGGCGGTCAGATCGACCGGCAGCTTCTCGGTCAAGAAGAGATAGACCATGCCGCCGAGAAGGGCGAACAGGGCTGCGATCTGGAGCGTCATGACT
>JBFGLX010000060.1:0-14149 GCA_041575955.1 Thermoanaerobaculia bacterium | reverse complement strand
CGATCGAGGCTCGAGCTGCGCGTCTCGCCCGGAGGAGCGCTGTTGTCCGGTCGGTAGCTCAACGGGGCGAGTCTAGCCTGCCCCTCGCCAGGCTGCGTGGTAGCGTTCTAGCCGCCGATGAAGCTCGAGCTTGTCTCCAGGCGCCGCGCTCCCCGGGCGGCCGCCCTTGCGCTCCTCCTCTTCGCCCAGGGCCCGCTCGCTCGGGCGCACGACATCTGGCTGCACGCCGACCGCTTCGGCGTGGACGTGGGCGAGACGCTCGTGGTGCGCCAGCTGGTCGGCGAGGAGCTCGATGTCGACCTGGCCGGGTCCCAGGCCACGACCGAGCTCGAGGTCCTGCGCGACATGACCCCGCGCTTCGAGCTGATCACCGCCCGGGGCTCGATCGACCTCCTGGCCGAGCTGCCCGACGCGCGCACCCGGCCGGAGGTCAAGCCGGTCCTGAGCCGGAAGATGGAATCGGCCGGGCTGGCGCTGGTGATCATGGATCACGACGTCCTCTACACCGACCACACGGATGCCGAGTTCCTCGAGTATCTCCGCCACGAGAGCCTCGATGCGGAAACCTACCGCCCTCACATGGCGGCCGACGGCTTCCAGGACGAGGGCTACCA
Organism: Thermoanaerobaculia bacterium; assembly: GCA_041575955.1. GTDB lineage: Bacteria > Acidobacteriota > Thermoanaerobaculia > Multivoradales > JAHEKO01 > JAHEKO01. The sequence goes on along the minus strand of JBFGLX010000060.1, from coordinate 13,535 downwards.
GCGGAGCCTCAAGGCGCTGGTGAAGGTCGGCGTCGCCGAGGGCGAGGGCGACGGCGAGCTGCCCGGGCAGGTCACCGGGCAGGCGCTCGAGCTGCTGCTGCTCGCGAACCCCTACGCCCTCGACCCGGGGGATGCACTCGACGTTCGGGTGCTGCTCCACGGAGAGGCGCTGCCCGGGGCCCGGGTCGAGGCCGTCAATGCCAAGGCCGGCGCTTCGGTCGCCACCCAGACGGCCCGCGCCGACGCCCGGGGCGTCGCCCGGCTGTCGCTCGACCGGCCGGGCCTCTGGCTCGTGCGCACGGTCCACCTGGCGCCCTGCTCGGAGCGCTCGCGGGTCGACTGCGCCGACACCGAGTGGGAGAGCTACTGGACGGCCTACAGCTTCGAGGTCGACTGAGCCGGCGCCGTCGGTTGACCGGATCGCCCCCCTCTCCCTCGATCCCTCTCCCACCCCTGGCGGGGGGAGACGGACGCCCCCGCCCAGCGCTCTCCCGGCAGAGGCCTGACGCAAGCGTCAAGATGTCGAGCTATCGGTACCTAGAACGGATTGCTACAGGCCGGGGTCACGTTGACCGCGCTCAGCCGCTTCGGGATGTCCCGGGGCGTGCCGGTCGCGTCGCAGAACCCGTCGCCGTCGTCGTCCGTCGCATCGCAGTCGTCCCCGGGCAGGAAGATGAACTGCTGGACGAGGGTGCCGTCGTCGACGTCGTTGAAAGCGCAGGCGGTCAGCCGGCAGGCGCCCTGACCCTGCAACCGGCTCAGCGCTCTGCCGGAGACGTTCTTCACGCTTCCGTTCGCCGTGCAGACCTGCGCCCGACCGAGCGGCACGTGCGCCTTGGCGAGCGCCACGGACGCCCCGACGAGCGACAGCACTACCACCACGATCACCATTGACAGAAAGACGTTCCTCATCACCCACCTCCCGGGTCGTTGTGTCGAAGTACGATCGACGTTCGAGATTTCAGCTACCTTAACATACGATCGGCCGAGGGGAGCCTGAATGAGCGAACGCTACGACGCCATCATCATCGGCACCGGCCAGGCCGGGCCTTCGCTGGCCGGCAGGCTCGACGAGGCGGGGCTGCGGGTGGCGATCATCGAGCGGCACCTGGTCGGGGGTACCTGCGTCAACGCCGGCTGCGTTCCGACCAAGGCGCTGGTCGCGAGCGCCCGCGCGGCGCACATCGCCAACCGCGGCGCGGTCTACGGCTTCGCGACCCCCGGTGGCGTCGAGATCGACATGAAACGCGTCAAGGCGCGCATGAAGAAGATCAGCGGCGAGTCGAATCGGGGCGTCACCGAGTGGCTCGGGGGCATGGAGCACGTGCGCCTGCTGCGCGGGCACGCGCGCTTCGAGGGGCCGCGCTCGGTGCGCGTCGGCGATCAGCTGCTCGAGAGCGACCGGATCTTCCTGAACGTCGGCGCCCGCCCGTCGGTGCCCGATTTGCCGGGGGTCGACGAGGTGGAGTTCCTGACCAGCAGCGGCATGCTGGAGCTCGACTTCGTGCCCCGCCACCTGGCGATCGTCGGCGGCAGCTACATCGGCCTCGAGTTCGGCCAGATCTTCCGGCGCTTCGGCAGCGAGGTGACGATCGTCGAGCGCGGCCCGCGGCTGATCGGACGCGAGGACCCGGACGTCTCGGAGACGATCCGCGAGATGCTGGAAGCCGAAGGCGTGAACGTCCGCCTCGACGCCGAGTGCATCCGTCTGGGCGGGCACGCAGACGGGGTCGCTTTGGGGGTCGACTGCGCCGCCGGGCCGCCGGAGCTGGTGGCGTCGCACGTGCTGCTCGCGGTCGGACGCACTCCCAACACCGACGACCTGGGGCTCGAGGCGGCCGGCGTCGAGACCGACCCGCGGGGCTACGTCGTGGTCGACGACCGGTTGGCGACCAACGTCGCCGGCATCTGGGCGCTCGGCGACTGCAACGGCCGCGGCGCCTTCACCCATACCAGCTACAACGATTTCGAGATCGCCGCCGCCAACCTGCTCGACGACGACCCGCGCCGGGTCAGCGACCGGATCGTCTGCTACGGGCTGTTCGTCGACCCACCCCTGGGCCGGGTGGGCATGACCGAGCAACAGGCGCGCGAGTCGGGCCGCAAGGTCCTGGTCGGCAAGCGGAAGATGAAGGCGGTCGGCCGGGCGCGCGAGTTCAGCGAGACGACCGGCTTCATGAAGGTGCTGGTGGACGGCGAGTCGCAGGAGATCCTGGGCGCCGCGATCCTCGGCCTGAGCGGCGACGAGGTGGTCCACGCCCTGCTCGACGTCATGTACGCCGGAGCGCCGTACACGACGATCTCGCGTGCCGTGCACATCCATCCGACGGTCAGCGAGCTGGTGCCGACGACGCTCCAGGACCTCGAGCCGCTCGACTAGAGAGAAGGTCGGGCTAGGGCACGCCCCGGATCGACTCGCAGCCGCCCGCGGCGTCCTTGCCCCGGCCGCCCACACAGTCGTCGTCTCCCGCCCCGCCGTGCAGGGCGTCGCGCGCGCGCCCGCCGTTCAGCTCGTCGTCTCCGGGTCCGCCCTCGAGACAGTCACGGCCCCCTTTGCCCTCCAGCCGGTCGTTGCCCTCGAGACCGCAGATGATGTCGTCCCCATTGCCGCCGACCAGGTGGTCGTCGCCGGCGGTGCCGACGATGGCGCCCGGCGCCGAGCAGTCGCAGCGCGAGTCGAGCCCGTCGACCACCCGGGGCCGGTTCACGCCGGCTCCGAGCGCCTGCCGGACCGCGGGCAGGCGCAGGAACTCGGCCGTCTGGCCGTAGCAGTCCGTGCCTTCGGGAAAGTCGCACGACGCGCTGCCGCCGGTCAGGTAGCCGACGATCCGCTTGCTGCCGGGCAGGAAGATCGGCGAGCCCGAGGAGCCGGGCTCGGTAGTGCCCAGGTCCCAGCGGACCTCCCAATGGTTCGGCAGCCCGGGAGCGCAGGTGCCGAGCCGGTCGCCGGCGAACGAGATCGCCTTCTCGTCGCCCTCGGGGTGGTGGATGCCGACCGCGCCCGGCGGTCGTCGGCCGGTGCGGTCCCAGCCGTTGTAGAACACTCCGAACGCGCTGTCGGGGATCTCGTCGAGCTCCAACAGCGCGCCGTCGAGCTCGAAGTCGCCGGCGATGAAGGTCGCGCCGGACTGATTGTCGGCGAGCGAGCCGCCGCTCAGCCGCCCGCACCTGCGCGAGTGGAAGTTCCAGTAGACCACGACCGTGCTGTCGTTGGAGGCGTCGACGCCGCAGTGGAAGGCGGTCAGGAAGAACGGCCGGCGAGACGAGCGGGCGTCGTTGATGAGCGATCCCGAGCAGAGGAAGACGCCGTCCACGGTGTAGCGGGCGACCCCCTGGATCTCGCTGCGCCAATCGTCCCCTTCGCTGCAGACGACGTCGATGTTGCAGCTGCCGGGACGCGATTCGAGGCCTCCGAACGCGTCGCGATAGCCGACTCCGACACGGGTCAGCTCGAGCCGCGGCTCGGCCGCGCCGGCCGGCAGGAAGAGCTCGATCACGGCCCGGTCTCCCGGCACCATCGGCGTCCAGAGCTGGCGATGGCTCCGGTTGTCGCGCGCGCCGTAGGGGCCCTCGAAATAGCCGTCGCGCTCGCTCCAGACGTGCAGCGCGGCGCCGGCCGGGAGGCGAAACTCGGTGAACCCGAAGTTCAGGTCGGTCGCCCCCGGGGCGTGGATGCGCAGCTGCCAGAGCCGGCCACCGTCCGGCAGCTCGGTCCAGCTGCCGTGCGAGGCCGGGGTCACCGAGAGCGCGCGCGGCTCGGCGATCCGGAGCGGCGCCCCGGGCTTGCCGGTCAGCCGGTCGGCGGCGCGCAGGGCGCGCGCATCGCTCGCCGCCAGCTCGAGGATCTCGACGGCGGCGAGGGCCGAAGGCGGCAGGCGGCGGCTGGTCGGGGGGCTCTCCTGCCTCGCTCCGGCGGCGGTGGCCACCCAGGCGAGAGCGAGCGCGATCGCGAGCGCGAGATGTCGTCTCATCGAACTACCCTAGCCGCTCTGCCGGGGGGTGGCAATGGCAGCTGCCACCGACGAGCGGCGGCGCCGGCGTCCGGAAAAAACCGCCGCTTCCGGCAAAACCGGCGGTCCCGGGCGCCGTTTCTTGCCACCGATCGCGGCCTGCGGAGCGCCGGTTCCGGGCGCGGCGAGCCCGCCCGAGGCGCAGGCCGCCACGGCGTGCCGCGCTGCCGGCCTCGCCATCGCCAGGCGTTTGCCGCCTTCCGCGTCGCGCCCGGGAAGCTTCGAGAGATCGACATACATCGATGGTACGCGGGTTGCGATCTCCTTCCGGCGCCCGCGTGAGCGATCACCGGCGCCTCCTTCTTATCGCCCGTGCTGGGACGGCACGGGCTCTTTTTTCTTGGTCAGAGAGGAGCGGCGAGGCGAGAGCGGGACGCCTCCCCACGCGCCGGCGGGCGGACTCTGCTCGCGCGGGCGGAGGTCAGGGCTCGGCTCGGCCCGGCTCGCCGGGGGCGTGGGCGGTGAGCGTGCGCCAGAGGCCGTCGGGAGAGACCTCGCCGATCTCGGTGAAGGCGACGCCGATCTCCCAGAAGGCGAGCGTATCGTCTTTGGTGGCGAAACCGGCCTCGCGGCGCCAGCGCACGACCCCGCGCAGCTCGACTTTCTCGTCCTTGAACGACAGGACACCACCGATCGACTGCCCCTCGTCGATGGCGATCGCCGTTCTCAGCCGCAGTCCCGTTCGGCTCAGCTCCACCACCTCCCCCGGCAGGCCCGGGCAGGCGAACTCGATGTCCTCGATCGGGAAGCGGGCGCCGCGCCGCCGCTGCACCTTGCTCAGGGTCAGCCTTCCCCGTCGAGAATCTCGACGCCACTGGTTTCGATCAGCTCGCCAGTCGCCTGGTAATAGAGCACGACCGCCTTGCGATAGCCGGTGATGGCGTTGACTTCGCGCTGCCGCGCCTCGGTCAGGTCCTCCTGGATCTGGAGCACCTGGAAGCTGGTCGACAGACCGTTCTGGTAGCGCTTCTGCTCCGCCTCCAGGTTCCGCTCCTCGAGCTGGCGCGAGACGCGCGCCGACTCGCGCGTCTGGCGCGCGGTGTCGACGAAGCGCGCCAGCCGCCGGACCTGGGTGATCACCGCCAGCTCCTGGTCGGCGAGCTCGGCGCGGCCGCGCTCGAGGTTGACCTCGGCCAGAGCCACCTGGGCGCGGGCGGCGGTGTTCTCGATCGGAAAGGCCGCGTTGAGCGCCACCGTCCAGCCCTCGAAATCGCCCATCCGGATCTGCTCGAGGGCGTCGCCGTAGTCTCCGGGCGCCTGGAAGAGGATCTCGCGGGTGACGAAGTCGCGCACCGTGACGTCGCCGCCCTGGCCGTTGTAACCGTAGTTGAGGCTCAGGTCGAGGCGCGGCAGCTTCTGGTTGCGGAAGTAGCCGACGTCCTGCTCGAGGTCCCCCTGGGAGAGCCGTTTGCTGCGCAGGTCGTGGCGCTTCTCCAGGGCGGTGCGGATCGCCTGCTCGAGATCGACCTCGATCGGCGCCATCTCGGCCTCGGTCTCGGCGACGATCTTCGCCGCCCAGACCTCGTCGCCAACCAGGTTGAGCAGCTGGCGCAGCCGATCCTCGGCGTCGCCGATGGCGCCCCGGGCGCGGATGATCTCCTCGTCGCGGGTGGCGACGCCGGCTTCGCTCTGCACCAGCTCGAGTGGCGCGAGGGTGCCCACCTCGACCCGGATCCGGTTCTGCTCGTGGAGCTGCTTGGCGAGCCGCAGGCTCTCCTCGGCGACGACGAACTGCTCGTTGGCCTCGACCAGGGTCCAGTAGGCGTCCTCCACGAGCTGGATCACCGCGATGACCTGGGCCTCGAACGTCTCGCGCGAGATCGCCCGGCTGGTGCGCGCGATCCGGATGTTGCGCTCGGTCGCCTTGCGCCCGAAATCGCGGAGCAGCGGCTGGCTCCAGCTCACATCCATGTCGACGCGAAAAGCCGGGTTGAGGGCCGCGAACGGGCTATTGCTGTCGCTCCGGCTGTTGTTCCAGTCCAGGCGCCCGCGGCCGCCGATCGGCACCAGCCGATCGACGCTCAGGTTGACCTGCTTGAACTGGTTCTCCTGGATCTCCGCGGCGAGGATGGAAGCCGACGGCGAGGTCTCCGAGTTGGCGAGCGAGTCGATCGTGGCGTTGAAATCGTAGATTCCGAAGGCGCGGCGTACGTTCAGCTCGGCCTCGTCCTCGAGATACCGGTCCACGACCAGCGACAGATTGCGCTCGAGCGCCAGGGTGATGGCTTCGTCGAGCGTCAGCAGGATCTTGCCGTCTTCGATGCGCAGATCGGTGACCGGGTCCAGCTCCCGAACCTCACGATCCACCTGGATGACCGCGGAGGCCGGCGCGGCCGCCAGGCCCAGGATGAGCGGAGCCAGGATCGTCGCCGCAGTCCTCATGCATTTGTTCATCATCGAAACGTCCCTCGATCGTAGTGATTCCTGTTTTGATTAGGAGCCGCGAGCCGAGCCGTCGTATTGAGGCGCTGAGGTTGGTGCCGTGCCTACTGAATGCTACGGCCCGAGTGCGAAAAGGTTCCAGTCTCCCCGCCTCCGCCATTCTCCCCCAGTTCGAGCTCGCCGGCAAAGTGACAGGCGACCCGGTGCCCCGGCGCCACCTCGACGAGCGCCGGCTCGTCGGTGGCGCAGCGATCGCGCGCGATCGGGCACCGCGGGTGGAAGGGGCAGCCGCTGGGTGGCTCGCTCGGGCTCGGCGGCTCACCGGCGAGTACGATCCTCTGCGCGCGCCGCGCCAGATCGGGGACCGGGACCGCCGACAGGAGGCTCACGGTGTAGGGGTGCTGGGGACGGGCGAAGAGGGCGGGCGTCGGGCCGATCTCGGCCAGGCGGCCGAGGTAGAGCACGCCGCAGCGGTCGGTGATCTGCTCGACCACCGCCAGATCGTGGGCGATCAGCATCAGGGTCAGGCCGAGCCGGCCCTGGAGCTCGGCGATCAGGTTGATGATCTGGGCGCGCACCGAGACGTCCAGGGCCGACACCGGCTCGTCGGCGATCAGCAGGTCGGGCTCGGTCGCCAGGGCGCGGGCGATGCCGATCCGCTGCCGCTGGCCGCCCGAAAACTCGTGCGGATACCTGCCGGCCGCCTCGTCCGAGAGCCCCACGGTGGCGAGCAGCTCGCGCACCCGGCGCGGCCGGTCGGCGGCCGGCACGGTGGCGTGCACTTCGAGCGGCTCGGCGAGAATGCGATCGATTCGCATGCGCGGGTTGAGCGAGCCGTATGGGTCCTGGAAGATGATCTGGAAGTGGCGCCGCCGCCGCCGCAGCTGTTCGGCGGAGAGCTCGAGCAGATTCTCGCCGCGGAGCTCGACCGTGCCGGCAGTCGGCTCGATCAGCCGCACCACGCACCGGGCCAGCGTCGTCTTGCCGCTGCCCGACTCGCCGACCAGGCCGAAGCTCTCGCCCGGCGCCAGATCGAGATCGACGCGATCGAGAGCGTAGACGCTGCCGACCGTTCGGCGCAGCAGGCCGCGCCGGATCGGAAAGCTCTTGGTCAGGCCGCGGATCGACAGCAGCGCGCTCACGAGGCCTCCCCTTCGGCGGGTGCGTAGAGGAAGCAGCGGGCGGCGTGGCCACCGCCCAGCTGGTAGGTCGCGGGCTCCGAGCGCGAGCAGATCTCCATCACCTCCGCGCAGCGCGGATGGAACGCGCAGCCGGCGGGCAGGTCGCCGGCGTCGGGTACGCGGCCGGGGATCGTCGGCAGCCGGCCGCGCGGTGCCGGCTGGCCGAGCCGGGGCACCGCTCCGAGCAGCCCGCGGGTGTAGGGATGGCTCGGGGACTCGAACAACCGCTCGACCGAGCTCTCCTCGACCACCTGGCCCGCGTACATCACCACCGCCCGATCGCACGTCTCGGCGACGACGGCCAGGTCGTGGGTGATCAGCAGGACGGTCAGCCCCAGCTCGCGGCGCAGCCGGTCGAGGAGCTCGAGGATCTGCGCCTGCACGGTGACGTCGAGCGCCGTCGTGGGCTCGTCGGCGATCAGCAGCTCGGGCTCGCAGGCGAGCGCCATCGCGATCATGGCCCGCTGGCGCTGCCCTCCCGAAAGCTGGTGCGGGTAGTCGTCCACGCGCTGGCGGGCGCTCGGGATCGCCACCCGGTCGAGCAGCCCGATGGCGGCTTCGCGCGCCGCCTTGCGCGACAGGTTGCGATGCACCCGCAGCGACTCGCCGATCTGGAAACCGATGGTGAAGACCGGGTTGAGCGAGGTCATCGGCTCCTGGAAGACGATGCCGATGCGGGCGCCGCGCACCCTGCGCATGTCCTCGGCCGGGAGGTCGAGGAGGTCGCGATCCTCGAGTCGGATGCTGCCCCGCTCGATCCGGCCCGGCTCCGGCACCAGCCTGAGGATGGCGAGAGCGGTGACGCTCTTGCCGCAGCCCGACTCGCCGACCAGGCCGACGAACTGTCCACGGTCGAGCGCGAACGACACGTCGCGCACGACCGGCACCGCCTGGCCGTCGACCGGGAAGGTGATGGTCAGGTTCTCGACAGTGAGCAGCCGCGGCAAGATCGGTTCTTAGAGCCGTCCGGCCCGCTCCATCAGCCAGCCGAGGGTCAGGCCGACGCCGAAGCCGGTGCTCCCGTACGCCCGCTTGTTGCCCCTGCCGACATAGGCCGGTCCGGCGATGTCGAGGTGGGCCCAGCGCCGGGCGCCGTCGACGAAGTTCGACAGGAAGGCCGCTGCGCTGTTGGCGCCTCCCCAGCGGACGCCGATGTTCTGGAGGTCGCCGTGGAGCCCTTTCATCTCCTCGCCGAACTCGCGCCACAGCGGCAGCCGCCAGAGGTGGTCGCCGCTCTCGGCAGCGGCGCTCAGGAGGTCCGCGGCCAGGGCGTCGTCGGGGGTGAAGAGGCCGGCTCCGTGCTGGCCCAGGGCGACGACGCAGGCGCCGGTCAGGGTGGCGAAGTCGAGCAGCGCGTCGGGCTTCTCCTCCGCAGCCCAGGCCAGGGCGTCGGCGAGGATCATCCGCCCCTCGGCGTCGGTATTGAGGACCTCGACCGTCTTGCCGTTGTAGCAGCGGACGATGTCGCTGGGCCGGTAGGCGAGGCCGTCGGGCATGTTCTCGGCCAGCGGCAGGTAGGCGCGGAAGCGGAACGGCAGGGCGAGGTCGGCGGCGCCCCGCGCGATGCCGAGCACGGCGCAGGCGCCCGCCTTGTCGAACTTCATCTCGTCCATGTTCGCCCCCGGCTTGAGCGAGATGCCGCCGGTGTCGAAGGTCACGCCCTTGCCGACCAGGGAGACGGCGTGGTCGCCGCTCCCCCACTCGAGCCGCACCAGACGGGGGGGATGGGCCGAGCCGCCGCCGACCGCGAGGATGCCGCCCATGCCCCGCTCCTCGAGCTGCTCGACCCCCAGGACCTCGATCGCCATGCCGCGCTCGGCGGCCAGGGTACGCGCCTGCTCGGCCATCCACTCGGGGGTGGCGACGTTGGGAGGGGTGTTGGCGAGATCGCGGGCGAAGCCGATGGCGTCCGAGATCTTGCGCGCCAGCTTCGCCCCCTCGCGGTAGGCGTCGGCCTCGCCGGGCGGCGCGACGACCCGCGCCGCCCGCAGCCGGCCGCCGGGCCGCTTGGCGACGAAGCCGTCGAAGCTGTAGCCGGTGAGCGCCAGCTCGCGGAAGAGGAAGAGCGCGCCGTCGACGCCGGCGGTGAGCTCATGGGCCGGGAGGCGGAGCAGGAGCTGGCGGAATCCGTCCTCGGCCGCCGCCCGGGCGGCCTCGTCGAGCCACTTCCGGAGGCTGCGTCGATCGAACGCCGAGCGCTTGCCCAGCCCCCGAAGGGTCACCGCGGTGGGCTGCTTGCCGCCGACCTGGAGGGTCGAGCACTGCCCCGGCTTGCCGCTCCAGCCGCCGCGCGCCGCCGCCCGACGGGCCGCCATGGCGACCGGCCGCGGCAGTCCCTCGACCTCGGGAGCGGCTCGTTCCCAGCAGCCGATGAGCACGAGGTCGTCGCCGGTGGCGCGGGCGGTTGCCGATCGGACCTTAAGGAGTCTAGTCACAGCGGAGTAGTCTACCGGGTTCGCGCCCGGTTATGCTAAGCGCCCTCGGTGATGAATGAAGCCGCCCTCGCGCGCCTGCTGCGCGGCAAGTTCAGCTTCCTCCGCAACACGCCGGATGAGCTGCGCGCCGCGATTCCCGAGTGGGAGAAGATCCTGCCGCTGCCGCAGCGCATCTTCCTCAGCCAGGAGGAGGCGACGCCGATCCAGGGCTTTCCGATCCTGATCACCGAACCGCTGCGGCAGATGCGCGAGCATCTCGCGAGCTACGTCGAGGCGGAGGAGGAGCTCGAGATCGCCGCCCTTCGCGGACGGCCGCTCGGCAGCTCGCGCGCCAGGGCCGCCTGGCAACGCTACGAGCGGCTGCTGGAGATGGCGACCGAGAACGCCTGCAGCTCGAGCTTCGGCCGGCTCTATCCGAGCATCTTCTGGCTCTATCACTCGGTAGCGGTCGCGAGGTTGTTCAAGGAGAGCCCGCGGCGGATCCGGCGCTCCGACCTCGAGGTCGGCAAGGCCCACGCCGACCGGCTCAAGTACCTGATCTTCAACCGCTACCTGGACAAGCTGCTGTCGGTCACCTACGACGTGGCGCGCCGGGTCGCGGAGGCTACCGAAGAGCCCGAGCGCGAGCACTTCCCCGCGTTGCTGGCGCGCATGCGCGACAACGTGCTGATTCTCACCGAGGACCACGTCAGTCCCGACCTGGCGGAGCTGAACAGCTTCTTCAGCGGCAATCTCGACATCGACGGCCGCGAGTTCCGGAGCCGTCTGGAGAGGCTGGTCGCCTGGCACGACGAGCAGCTGGAGGAGCCCGCCTTTCGGCGCGCGGTCGTTCGGCTGCTGGGGCTCGACGAGCACGAGAGTCCGATGGTCTACCTGGCGCGTCCCGGCTACGTCGACTTTCTCGCCACCCTGCCGAGCTACAGCCCGGAGCGCCTGCTGCCACCGCCCTGGATCGAGGTCTGGAGCACCCTGGTCGAACGCCTCAAGGAGTTCGAGCTGCTGTCGGCGTTGCGCCGGCTGGTGGTGCCGATCCTCGAGGACGGTGCGCGGCTCAAGTGCTCGGCCGCCGCCGCCGGCATGGCTCTGACCGGCCGGCGCGAGGTCGAGCTCTCCGACAGCACCCGGCCGATGGACTTCACGACCCCGTGGGTGGTCGACCCGCTGGTCCAGCGGTTCGGCCTGATCTACGACATCACCGAGTTCTCGGCCATCGTCTCGGCCCTGCGGCGCTCCGGCAACCAGACCCAGGAGGACTCGATCCGCCAGATCTTCCGCTTTCAGCGCCGGGTGAATCAGATGACCAAGGCGCACCGCCTGCAGCTCGAGAAATACCTCGGCGACGGCGCGCTCTACTCGGGCCGCTTCCCCACCCGCCTGGTGGCGGCCGCGGTGCACCTGCAGCGCTTCTACCGGCGCGCCCGCGAAGAGGGCTTCCAGTTCGATCGTGGACTCCGCATCGCGCTCAACTACGGCAAGTACCGGCTGCTGCCGATCGAAGCCGCCGGTGGCGAGCAGCGCTACGAGTTCTTCGGTCACGGCATCGTCGAGCTCACCCGCCTGGTCACCGGCAAGACGTCGCAGGAGATCGACGACGTCAAGACGGTGCTGCTCAGCCGCGGCTACGACCCCGAGTCGGTCAATCGGTTCTTCGCTCCGGTGGCTCAGCAGACGGTTCAGCTCAGCGACCGGGCCGAGGAGGCGCGGACGTTCTACGCCTACGTCAACGCCAGCGGCGTCCTGATCAACGAGGGCATCGTGGCGACCGAGCGCTTCGTCGAGTGTCTGGCCGACACGGCCGACTCCGGTGGCCTGTTCACCGTCACCGAGGGCAGCCGGCGCTACGTCGGACTGGCGTTCGACGAGGAGAGCGGCTCGATCACGGTCGGCATCCGCAAGCTCGGCCAGGCGCTGCTCAAGGGCCTCGGCTCGGTCGCGGTGTTCGAGCTGATCGACGGCGAGGCCTGGCAAGGGCGGAACATCGAGCCGCTGTCCGGCACCACTCTATTGGCCGAGGTGGAGCGGCACTTCGAACAGGCGATCGCGTCCACCGCGCGCCGCCACGACTCGGGAGGCAACCGCAAGTGGAGCTAGTCGGCACCACCCAGCTTCCCGGCCTGCCGCCGCCACGACGCGGCAAGGTCCGGGATCTCTACGACCTCGATGAGCTGCTGCTGATCGTCTCGACCGACCGCATCTCGGCCTACGACCACGTGCTCTCTCCGGGGATCCCCGGCAAGGGCAAGATCCTGAACCAGCTCACGAACTTCTGGTTCGAGCGGCTCTCCGACGTCGTCCCCCACCACCTGGTGGCGACCGATCCGGCCGACTTCCCCGCCGGCCTGGCGGCGCACGCGGACGTCCTGAGGGGGCGCTCGGCTCTGGTCCGCAAGACGCGGGTGGTGCCGTTCGAATGCGTCGCCCGCGGCTACCTGGCGGGGAGCGGATTCCGCGAGTACGTGCAGACGGGCCAGGTCTGCGGCATCTCCCTGCCGGCCGGGCTGCAACGCGCCGACCGGCTGCCCGAGTCGATCTACACGCCGGCCACCAAGGCCGAAAGCGGACACGACGTGAACGTCGCCTTCGAGGCCGTGGCCGAGGGCGCGGGCGCCGAGCTCGCCGGGCGGCTGCGAGAGACGACCCTGGCGCTCTACGAGCGCGGGCGGCAGCGCCTCGAAGCCGCGGGGCTGATCCTCGCCGATACCAAGTTCGAGTTCGGCCGCCTCGATGGCGAGCTGCTGCTCATCGACGAGGTGCTGACGCCGGACTCGTCGCGCTTCTGGGAGGCGTCCGAGTGGCGTCCCGGCCGCGAACCGGTGTCGTTCGACAAGCAGTACGTTCGCAACTGGCTCGACGGCACGGGTTGGGATCACGAATCGCCGCCTCCGGAGCTGCCTCCCGAGGTGGTGGAGGGCACTTTCCAGCGCTATCTCGAGGCCTTCCGGCGGGTGACGGGGAGCGAGCCGGAGATTTGATCGGATCGCCCCCCTCACCCTCCCCGCCCGCCCGGTACCCGAATCCCTCTCCCTCCCTCACGGGGGGAGTGGGACGCCCCCGCCCGGCACTCTGCCGGTGCGCCGGACGAGCCGGGTCGGCCTACGCTTGGGCTACTCGGGAACGTAGTGGCGCGGGAGGCGGAGGCCGAAGAGGCAGAGGGTCTCCCAGGGGATGGTGCCGGCGGCGCGGGCCAGATCCCAAGCGGTGATCCGCTCCTCCCCCTGGCGGCCCATCAGGACGACCGGGTCGCCGAGCTCGGCCCGCAGGCCGGTCACGTCGGCGACCAGCATGTCCATGCTGACCCGGCCGACGACCGCCGCCCGGCGGCCGCGGACCAGGACCGAAGACCGGTTCGACAGCCGCCACGGGTAGCCGTCGCCGTAGCCGAGCGGGACCTCGGCCACCCGGCTCGGCCGCTTCGCCTGCCAGGTCCGGCCGTAGCCGACCCGCGCGCCGGCGTCGACGTCGCGCAGCGCGACTACCCGCGCTTCGACCTGCATCACCGGCTCGAGATCGCTCTCGGCTCCGGTCGG
>JBFGLX010000059.1:0-14165 GCA_041575955.1 Thermoanaerobaculia bacterium | reverse complement strand
CTCGGCGATGATCTTGCCGATCTCGCTGTCGTTGTTGGCGGAGATGGTGCCGACGTGGGCGATCTCGTCGCCCGAGACGCTGCGCGACATCTTGTCGATCGCGCCGAGGGCGGCGTTGACCGCCATCTCGATGCCGCGCTTGAGCTCCATCGGGTTGGCGCCCGCGGTGACGTTCTTCGAGCCCTCGCGGAAGATCGCCTGGGCCAGGACCGTCGCCGTGGTGGTGCCGTCACCGGCGACGTCCGAGGTCTTCGAGGCGACCTCGCGGACCATCTGGGCGCCCATGTTCTCGATCGGATCGGCGAGCTCGATCTCCTTGGCCACCGTCACACCGTCCTTGGTGCTGGTGGGCGAGCCGAACTTCTTCTCGATGACGACGTTGCGACCCTTCGGACCGAGGGTCACTTTGACGGCGTCGGCGAGCTTGTTGACGCCGCGCAGGATCGCGCCGCGCGCGTCCTCCGCATAGGTAATCTGCTTTGCAGCCATGATTTCTGAAACCTCCTGAAGTGAGTCGTGTCTGGGTTAGGCGACGACCGCGAGGATGTCGTCTTCCTTGAGGATGACGAAGTCGTCCTGGTCGATCTTGATCTCGCTGCCGGCGTACTTGCTGATGAGGATCCGGTCGCCCTCTTTGACGTCCATCGGCTGGCGCTTGCCGTCTTCCTGCAGCCGGCCCGGGCCGACGGCCACGACCTCGGCCTCCTGCGGCTTCTCCTTGGCGGTGTCGGGGATGATGATGCCTCCGCGAACCTGCTCTTCCTGCTCGAGGCGCTTGCAGACGACGCGGTCGTGAAGCGGACGAATTTTTGCTGACACTTTGCTCCCTACCTCCTTGAAGTCGTTTATTATCAGTACTTTGAATCTATCCGGGAAAGCCCTGATTAGCACTCTCCCTTGATGGCTGCTAATTGTACGGAGACCCCCTCCGCATGTCAAGAGCGACCTGAGTCTCCTCCTGTCAGATCTTGCGCCGCTCGCCGGCCCGGGCCACCCGCGGGCGCCCGCGAGGCCAGCCCTCCGACCCGGAGCAGCGGCCACTCGTCGAGGTGGCGCGCGCTTCCTGTGCGCGATCTACGCTGAAGCTGTCACAACCACCGAGCCGAGAAGGAGGACCCGGATGCGCACTCTCGTCACCATACTCGCGGCCGTGGCCGTCGTCACGTCGGCGGCAATCGCACAATCGGAGCCGGCATGGAGCTACTACGCCGCCAAGTTCGTATGCGGCGCTGAGACCGTCCCGCCGCCACCCGCGACCCTGGCGATCGGCAAGTACAAGACCATCGTCAACATCCACAATCCGAACTACCTGACGAACGACCTGATGGAGCCGATTCCGGTGGTCTTCCTCAAGAAGGTCGTGGTGTCGCTGCCGCAGGGGGAGCAGCCCCTGCCGCCGACCTGCAAGCTGCAGGACGAGCTGGCTTCGGATCACGCGCTGCAGATGGACTGCATCACCATCAAGACCCACCTGCGGCTCGCCGGTCTGCCGAGCACCGGCGCCCTCGAGGGATTCGTGGTCATCGAGGTACCGCCACAGGGTCCGTTCGAGTTCCCGCCGCCTCTCGACGTGGTGGCCGTCTACATGAGTCAGCCGCTCGGGGGCCAAGTGTCGACGATGGACGTGGAGACCATCCACCAAGGCAGGGTGCTCGGCGTCCCGCCGCAAGATCCCTGCCTCGACTGAGAAGCGATTGACCGTCGGCCCCCCGAGGCCGAGCCCGATCGCCGAACGCGCCACCGACCCGTAGGACCTGGCCTCGCCCGGGAGTGGGTCAGTTCGATCCTGACCCACGACCCCTCGCTCGCCGTCCGGCGCGGACTCCCAGGGGTTGGTGTATCCTGGGTTTTCGACCTCCGGACATGAGCGACGAAACCCACGGCGATGCCGAGGCCGAGCTGGCCCGGGCCTTTCGCCGGGGCGACCCGGAGGCCACCCGGGAGGTCCGCCGGAGGATCGAGCGGATCGTCGCCTTCCGCGGCTATCGCATCCCCGCCGAGGAGAGAAGGGACCTGGTCCAGGAGTCCGCGACCCAGATCTGGCAGGCGGTAAAGAGCCCCGGCTTCGACGAAGGCGGCGGCTTCTGGGGTCTGGTCGAGGTGGTCACCGCCCGCCGCTCGATCGACTGGCTACGCCGGCGCCGGCCGGAGACAGCCGAGGTCTCGGAGGCCAGGAGCGGTGCCGACGGACCCCTCGAGTCGGCCCTGGCCCGGGAGCGAGAGCGCCTCGCCTCCGCGGCGCTGGCGCGCCTGGGCAAGCCCTGCCGCGAGCTTATCCATCTGCACGTAGGGCTCGGCAAGCCCTACGGCGAGCTCGAGGGCGTCTTTGGCAAGAGCGCGGGAGCCCTCCGGGTCCAGATGCTCCGCTGCATTCGCGAGGCCCGCCGGATCCTCGCCGAGCTGGCGGCCGCGAACGGACCGGACGATTCGGAGGCCAGCCGCAGCTGAAGGCCGGCCCGACCCATGAGACTCACGACCCGCCAAGGGCGCGGGCGGGGGTCCCTTGCCCCTCACTCGGGGTGAGAGGGAACCGGGTGTGCGAGGCGATGCACTGGACCTCGTGACAGAATGCGGCCGCGATGCGGAGACCCTCGGCGAGTACCTCGGCCAGCATTGTCTGCCTCCTGCTGATCGCCGCGTCGTTTCCGGCCTGCGACTCCCGAACCGCTCCCGGAGACGTCCTGCTGATCACCATCGACGCCCTGCGACCGGACCACCTCGGTCTCTACGGCTACCGGCGACCGACCAGCCCGAATCTCGACCACTGGCTGGCGGACGCAGCCGTCTTCGGGCGCGCCTACACGGTAGCCGGCCAGACGGCACCGGCGGTCGTCAGCCTGCTCTCGGGCAAGCTCCCCCAGGAGCACCGGGTGCGCCTGATCTTCCAGCTGATTCCGGAGGAGGTCGCCCTCCTGCCCGAGCTCCTGCCGCCCGGATATCAGACCGCGGCGTTCGTCTCGAACACCGTGCTGACCGACGAGGCGATGGGGATCGCCGCGCGCTTCGACCACTACGACGACTTCGTCGACGAACGCGAATCCGAGCGGCTGGTCTTCGAGCGCAGCGCGGCCCGGACGACCGACGCGGCCATCCGCTGGCTGCGCGAGGAGCGTGATCCGGGCCGGCCTCTCTTCCTGTGGATCCACTACATCGATCCCCACGGCCCCTACCTCCCGCCGGCCGACTGGCCTCGATCGTTCGAGCACCCGGCACCGCGGCCGATCTCGCTCGAGCGGGTGAAGCCCTACATGCGCCTGCCGGGGACCGAGGACGGGCTGGACTACGTGGACGGCTACGACGAGGAGATCGCCTACACCGACCACCATCTCGGCCGGTTCCTCGAGGTCTACGCCGCGGGCGCGGATGTGGACCGGGCGCTGGTCGTCTTCACCTCCGATCACGGCGAGAGCATGATGGAGCACGAAGAGTGGTTCCGGCACGGACACCACGTTTACGAGGAGGTGATCCGGGTGCCCATGGCGCTCCGTGGACCGGGCGTCAGCGCCGGCCTGCGCCCGGGACCGGCGACGCTGCTCGACGTCGTGCCCACCATCCTCGCATTCACCGGCGCCCCGCTACCCGCCGGCCTGCCGGGCGTCGATCTGCGGGATTCCACCGGGCCCGACCCACGGCGGTCACTCTTCGCGGAGGCCGCGACCCACAAGCTCCAGTGGCGAGCGGAGGTTCGTGGAGATTCGAAGTGGATGATCCGGCTTGAGCGGGGTCGTCGCGAGACGGTGGCGAGCCGGCGCTACGACCTCGGGTCGGACCCGGAGGAGCTGCGGCCGCTCCCCTGGTCCCCGGAGGACGGCGGCGCGCCGCTTCTGGTGGAGCTCTGCCGTGACGATCCCGACCCGGGAGGGCTCCCCGCCGAGTACCTCGAGGGGGCGCGGCTCACCGCGGCCAAGGTGTCCCCGCGCGCCGACCCGGAGGCTCTCGAGAAGCTCCGAGCCCTCGGCTACGTGGACTGAGGCCCGAGGTGAGACCTTCCGACTCCAAGATGAGCGTCACCGGCGGCGCCGGGTTCATCGGCTCGAACCTCGTCCGCTCGCTGCTCTCACTCGGGCATCGGGTCACCGTGCTCGACGACCTCTCGAGCGGCTTCCGCGAGAACCTGACCGAGCTGCCCGCGGCGGAGCTGATCGTCGGCTCCGTCCTCGAGGACGAGGCGGTCGCCCGGGCGGTCGCGGGCGCCGACACGGTCTTCCACCTGGCGGCCTCGGTGGGCAACACCCGCTCGATCGAGCACCCGATCCACGATTCCGAGGTCAACGCGATCGGCACCCTCAAGGTGCTCGAGGCCTGCCGCCGGGCCGGGGTCCGCAAGCTGGTCTACAGCTCCTCGGCCGGCATTTTCGGCGAGCTCCAGCAGCTGCCGGTGCGCGAGGACCACCCGATCGCACCCGGCTCGCCCTACGGCGCCAGCAAGCTGGCGGGCGAGAAGCTGGCCCTCGCCTACGCCTCGCTCTACGACCTCGAGGTCGTCGCGCTGCGCTACTTCAACGTCTACGGCCCCAACCAGCGCTTCGACGCCTACGGCAACGTCATCCCGATCTTCGTCTTCCGAGCGCTGCGCGGCGAGCCGATCACCATCTTCGGCGACGGCGAGCAGACCCGCGATTTCATCCACGTCGACGACGTCGTCGGGGCGAACCTCCAGGCGGCGGCGGCCGCGGGGATCTCCGGGGCCTTCAACCTCGGCTCCGGAGAGCGCATCACCATCAACCGGCTCGCGCAGCTGGTGGTCGAGCGGCTCTCGACGCCGGTCGAGATCCGCTACGGTCCGCCGCGCCCCGGCGACGTCCGCCACAGCTTGGCGGACACCGGGGCCGCCGCCACGGCGTTCGGCTTCGAAGCGCGGACGCTCATCGAGCCGGGGCTTACCGACTACCTGGCCTGGGCACGGCAAGAGCACGCACGCAACGGATGACGACGGCGATCGAAGCCCCGATCCTGGTCATCGGCACCCACCGCTCCGGCACGACGCTCCTCGGCCGCGCCCTGCCCCACCACCCCGAGGTCTGCTACTGGGAGGAGCCCCGCCACGTCTGGTCGTGGAGGCACAACTTCCGCGGCGACGACCGGTTGACCGCGGCCGACGCCACGCCCCGGATCAAGACGCACATCCGGCGCAGCTTCGCCCGCTATCTCGAGAAGAGCGGCAGGCCCCGGATCGCGGAGAAGACGCCCAGCAACTGCCTGCGCCTCGAGTTCATCGACGAGATCTTCCCCGATGCCCTCTTCATCCACATCTACCGCGACGGCCGGGCGGTGGTGCATTCGACCGACGTCGTGACCCGCACCAAGACGCCCGAGACGCGCTGGTACGCCCGGCGGCTCTTCGGCACCCCGGTCTGGGAATGGCCGGCGATGGTGCCGCGCGCCTGGCGGACGCTCGGGCGCCGGCTGCTCGGCGCCGACATGGCCTACTGGGGGCCGCAGCCTCCCGGGTGGCGCGAGTGGCTGCGGCGGGACCCGCGCCTGGTGGTCCTCGCCAAGCAGTGGCGCTACACCCTCGAGCCGGTCCTCGACTGGCGCGCGCGGATGCCGCCCTCGCGCTGGCTCGACATCCGCTACGAAAACCTGGTGCGCGACCCCGGGCGCTACGCACACGAGATCGAGCGCTTCGCGCGGCTCGCGCCGAGCCCCGGGTTCCGGAGCCACCTCGAGAGCGAATGCCACGCGGACCGGGTCGACAGCTGGCGGTCGGCGCTCGACGACGGCCACCTGAAGGAGCTCCGCCCCGTGCTCGAGCCGGCGCTCGAACGGCTGGGCTACGCCTGGTAGATGCGCATCCTGCTCCTGATCCAGTACTACTTCCCCAACACCCAGTCGTGCGCCCAGCTGATGCGCGACCTGGCCGAGGAGCTGCGCGACCTGGGCCACGAGGTGATCCTCGTCGCGCCCGACGACTCGCTCGCGGACGGCCGCACGATCGCCGACGAGGAAGGGGTGACGGTCGTGCGCGTCCCGTCGCCCCCCTTTCGCGGCACCTCCCGCCCGATGCGGGCGTGGAACGAATGGCGGCTCCCGGCCACCGTCTGGCGCGGCGCCGGCGACTTCCTGCGCGCCCACCCCTGCGAGCTGATCGTCAGCTACTCACCCCCGATCCTGTTCGCCCCGTTGGTGCGCCGGCTCAAGCGGCTCTGGGGCTGCCCCAACTATCTGGTGCTGAGGGACATCTTTCCCAAATGGGCGGTCGACGCGGGAGTGATCCGAGCGGGCGGCCCGGCGCACCGCCTGTTCCGCCGCTACGAGCGCGCCCTCTACGCGACCGCCGACACGATCGGCGTCATGTCCGAGCGCAACCTCGACTACTTCGCCGCGGAGGGCCCGGAGGTCGGCTGCCGCGTCGAGGTGCTCTACAACTGGGCGCGGAGTCGCGGACAGACGATCGCCCCGACCCGCTACCGGCAGGAGCTCGGCCTCGAGGACCGGGTGGTGTTCCTCTACGGCGGCAACCTGGGCGTGGCCCAGGACCCGGCGATGATCGTGCGCCTGGCCGCGGCGTTTGGCGACGAGCCGCGCCCGTTCTTCCTGCTGGTGGGCGACGGCAGCGAGGCCGGGGCCCTCAAGGCCGAGGCCGAGCGGCTCGGGCTCGACAACCTCCGCTTCCTGCCCCCGGTCGACCACGCCACCTACCTGGGGATGGTCTCGGAGTTCGACGTCGGCCTGATCACCCTCAATCGCTCGCTCGAGACCCACAACTTCCCCTCCAAGATGCACGACTTCATGTACTGCAGGAAGCCGATCCTGGCCGCCCTCAACCCGGGCAACGATCTGCGGCCGCTGCTCGAGCGGAGCGACGCCGGCCTGGTCTGCTGGTCGGGCGACGACGAGGAGCTCGGCGCCCGCGCCCGGCGGCTGTCCGCGGACACCGATCTGCGCCGGCGCCTGGGCGAGAACGGTCGCACGATCCTCGAGACGCTGTTCTCGCCGGCGCGGGCCGCGGGCCAGATCCTCGCCCTCGCCGGTCGTGACCCGCGCTCCGGGGCTGCCTAGATGCCACCTCGCCGCCGGCTCGTCTACTCGCTGATCCTGCTCGTCCTGCTCCTCGCGCTCGTCGAGATCGTCTCCTGCGCGGCCTACCGGATCGCGTTCTCGGCGACCGCCTCTCCTGGCGGCCTGGCCGCCGAGCGCGCCGCGATCGTCGGCGACCCGTCCGGCGGGCGATCGGGGATCGCCCTGCTGCCCAGGTTCCAGGCCGACTCCGACCTGCCGTACAAGATGCACCCCTACTACGGCTTCATCGCGGTCCAGGACCCGTACGGCGGCAGCGTCAACGAGCACGGCTTCGCCTCCGCCGAGCCGGCACTTCTCCACCGCTCGAGCGAGCGGCTGATCGTCGGCGTCGCCGGCGGCTCCGTGGCCTACTTCGGCTCGCACACGGGCAGGGCGGCGCTGGAGCGCGAGCTGCGGTCGGTGCCCGAGCTCGCCGGCCGCGAAGTCGTCGTCACCACCTATGCCATGGGCGCCTACAAGCAGCCGCAGCACTTGCTGGTAATCAACGACATCATCGCCCGCGGCGGCAGCCTCGACGTCCTGATCTTGATCGACGGCTTCAACGAAGCGGTTCTGGGCATCAACATCAACCGAAGATTCCGTGTCGATCCGTTCTTTCCGCACTACTGGTTCCGGTTGGCGGAGGACATGCCCACTGCCAGCGACCTGCGCACCCTGGGGCGCATCGAATACCTGAAGAGCCAGCGGCGGCGCACTGCCCACCGCTTCTCGCGGCTCGGCGCCAGGTACTCCATGCTGCTGAGCTTCGTCTGGAAGTCGCTGGACTCGCGACTCGCGGGCCGCATCGGCGAGGCGAGGCAGGAGCTCGAGGCGACGGCCTCCGACGGGCCGCTGACCCCCGCGCGGCTGCATCAGAACGACCGCGTGTTCTTCGGCAGTTTTCCCGAGTACGCCAGCGTCCGCGACTTCTATGTCGACGCGGCCGCGAACTGGGCGCTCTCCTCGGCCTTGCTCGACCGGCTGTTGGAGGCCCAGGGCGGCAGGTTCTTCCACTTTCTCCAGCCCAATCAGTACTTCCCCGGCTCGAAGCCCCTCACCGAGCAGGAGACGGGCCTGATGCTGCCGGCGGAGCATCCCCAACACTGGAACCTGGCGACCGGCTATCCCTACTTCCGGGCGGCCGGGGAGCGTCTCCGGCAGGCGGGGGTGTCGTTTCACGATCTGACCCACCTGTTCGAGAACCACTCGGAGACCCTCTACCACGACTCGTGCTGCCACCTGAATCAGCGCGGCAACGATCTTCTGATGGCGGCGGTAGGCAGGATCATCGCGCAGGCGATCTCCGCCGACCACGGCACCGCCGGCGCGCGCCCGTCCTCCGAAGGGGGCGGCCCCTTGCCGCGATTCCGCGACACGGACGTTTTCAGCCCCGAGAACCTGACGCGCTTCGCGGCCACAAACCGGCTCTACGACGATGGGCGCGAGCGGCCCTGGTGAGCCGGGGCGCGGCGCAGGACGCCGAAGATGTTGGCCCGCAGATCGGCCAGCCGCTCGGTCGAGTTGACCAGGCGCTCGTAGGCCATGAAGAGCAGAAACAGGGCCCTGGAGCTCATGCCGTAGGCGGGCTCCGGCTCGATCATCTTCAACCGGCCCACCTCCAGGCCGCTCGCTCGCGCCAGCTGCCGGATCGCTCGCCGCGAGTTGCACCGGTAGTAGGTCGGATAGGGATCGCGGCTGCCGGCGGGCAGCGCGCGCAGCCGGTTGGCCACCAGGCGGTGAAAAGCGTGCGGCGTCGCCCGCGCGATCAGCGCCACGTAGTGGTAGAGGTTGGGCGTCCTGAAGACGTAGGCCGCGCCGGGCTTCAGTACCCGGCCGACCTCAGCGAAATGGGCTCGCGGATGCTCGACGTGCTCGAGCACGTAGTTCGAGACCGAGCCGTCGAAGTGGGCGTCGGGGAACGGGAAGCCGGTGCCGGTGAGGACCGCGGCCGAGGCCAGCGCGTCGTTCTCGAGCACCTCGGCGCCGATGTCGACGCCGTGCACCTCGCCGACCGACGCCAGGAAGCGGGAGGTCGCGTTGCTGGGGCCGGCGCCGATCTCGAGGAAGCGGCCGCCGCGCGGCAGCGCTTCTTCGCAGATGCCGTGAAACTGCCCCGGTCCGATGCTCCAGCCCGGACGCCGAAGATAGAAGCGCTCGAGATAGCGCTCTTGCCAGGACATCGCTCGGTTGGTCTGCTTCATCGATGGGCCACGTCGGCGGCCGCCGCGCGCCGGCCGCCGCCCGAGCAGTGAATGGTACCCGAGACCGCCCCCGGCACTCGCTCCGAAGAACTCGACTCGAGCTTCGAGCGCTCGTCTCATGCAGGTACCTAGTAGAGTAGCCGGCGTCGAGCTCCCCGGGAATGAACGCGCGCCTCATCGCAGAGAAGCTCGCCTGGCACGCCACGCGCCAGATCGGTGTCCGATGGGGAGAGTCCTTCCCCTTCTACTACGTCACCGAGCACCCCAAGTCGGGCGGCGCCTGGCTGGCGGGTATGGTCGGCGACTATCTCCAGCTGCCCTTTCCCCGTCACGCCG
The DNA here is from genome assembly GCA_041575955.1 of Thermoanaerobaculia bacterium. Classification (GTDB taxonomy): domain Bacteria; phylum Acidobacteriota; class Thermoanaerobaculia; order Multivoradales; family JAHEKO01; genus JAHEKO01. The sequence continues at coordinate 4,626 of JBFGLX010000059.1, read as the reverse complement.
TGCTGCCGCTCGCCTTCGCCTGCGTGATCCAGAACCACTGGCGCTACCACCCGCGGCTGCGCCGGGTCTTCTACCTCTACCGCGACGGCAGAGACGTCATGACGTCTTACTACTTCCACCGCGTCCGGACCGCGCGCCACAGCGACCGCCCCGGCCGGGCCGGCATGGGCCGCACCTACGACAAGCTGTTCGGCGAGGGCTACGATCCGGCGGACGTCGTGCGCCACATGCCGCGCTTCATCGAGTTCGAGTTCACTCACGCCGGCCGCGGGACGCCCCTGAACTGGCGCGATCACATCGAGGACTGGCACCGGCCGGAGAGCGGCGGTCGGGTCACCTACCTGAGCTACGAGGAGCTGCGGCGCGACTGCGCCGGCGCCCTCGGTCGGGCGCTCGAGGCGGTCACCGGTGAGGCGGTCGATCGCTGGCGCCTCGAGGCGACCGTCGAGAAGATGTCCATGAAGCGGCAGACCGGCCGCGATCCCGGGCAGGCCGATCCCGCCCACTTCGTGCGCAAGGGCATCGTCGGCGACTGGCGAAACCACTTCAGCCGCGAGGCGGCCGAAGTCTTCAATCACCTCGCGGGCGACGCCCTGGTTCGCCTCGGTTACGAGCGCGATCGGGGGTGGGTCGAGCGCTACGAGTATCCGACGCCCTAGCCGCCTACGACCCACGACCCCTCAACGAATGAGCCGAGTCTCGCCGAACGAGCCCCGCGCAGGGGCGTCCCTCTCCCTCGAGAGCGTCTCGCTGCGCCGCCGCACCTGGCTCGCGCTCCTCTGGTCGGGCATCGGCAGCTACGGCTCCAGCGTCCTGCACCTCGGAGCACTGCTGGCCCTGGGCTGGCTGCTGCCACCGACCGACTTCGGGCTCCTGGCCTTGGCGTTGATCTTCGTCGGCATCGCCGGCAGCATCGGCGAGCTCGGCCTGAGCGCCGCCCTGATCCAGCAGAAGGAGAGCGGCCCCACCGATCTTGACAGCGCCTTCTGGTGCAATCTGGCGATCCACCTGGCGCTGGCGCTCGGAACGGTGGCCGGAGCGGCCCCGATCACCTCCTTCCTGGGCGATCCGCGCGCCGCGCCGCTGCTGCAGCTGCTGTCGCTGGTCTTTCCGATCAGCGCCCTGGCGGTCGTGCCGCGGGCGATCCTCCACCGCCGGATGAGCTTCCGGCCGGTGTCGGCGGCGCAGCTCGCCGGCGAGGTCGGTTTCGGCGCCGTCGGCCTGACCCTGGGCCTGCTGGGGCTCGGCGCCTGGAGCCTGGCCGGAGCCGTCCTGGCCCAGCGCGCCGCGAACTCGGCGGTCCTCTGGTTCGCGGTCGACTGGCGCCCCGGACTGGCGATCGACTTCGACGCTCTCCGGCGGCTGGTCCGGTTCGGCGGTCCCTTCATGGCCAGCGCCATGGTCGGGCGCGCCCTGATCCACGTCGACTACTTCGTCATCGGCCGCTTCCTCGGCACCGAGCCCCTGGGCTACTATTCGCTGGCCTACCAGCTCGCGGTGGTGCCGCTCGACCGGCTGGTCGGCCTCGCCGGGCGGGTGGCCTTCCCCGCCTTCTCGATCGTCCAGGAGAGCGTCGAGCGGCTCAAGCGCGGCCTGCTGGAGGGTCTGCGGCATCTGTTCACGGCCGTCCTGCCGGTGGTGATGGCCATCGTGGTGCTCGGGCCCTGGCTGCTGCGCGGCCTTTACGGCGACAAGTGGGAGCCGTCGGTCGTGACGCTGCGAATTCTGGGCCTCGCCGGACTCTGCCTCCTGCCGAGACTGGCCGAAGCCGCGTTCCTGGCACTCGGCAAGCCGCACCTGCGGCTCTGGCTGGCGCTCGGGCGCCTGGCGGTGTTCGTCGCCCTGGTAGCGATCGGGCTGCGTTCGGGGATCGAGGGGATCGCCGCCTGCGTCGCGGCTTCGCTGGTGGCCTGGGCCGGCGCCACGCTCGCGATCGCCATGCGGACCCTGGGTATAGGCGCGGTGGAGCTCGGCGAGTCGCTCTGGCCGGCGGCCCGCGCCGGCCTCGCCGCACTCGCGCCACTGCTACTCTTCCCGGTCGTGTCCTCGACGGAGCTCTCGCCCTGGGTGGCCCTGGCCTCGACGGGCGTCGTCATGATCTCCATCTACCTCGCCCTGGCGCTACCGCCATACCGCGGCGTGCTGCGGAGCTGGCGGCGGTCGTGACGGCGAGCGGCGGCGGCCGGCGCACGGTCCAGCCGGCCTGGGACCCCGTCTGGGGACCGCGCACGCCCCCGGGCCGCCGGCGGTTGCGGCGGCTCCTGAAACGCCTGCTGGCATCGATTGCAGCCCGCGACCGCTCGCCCGCAGATCCGTCCCGCGGCGTAGCGGTGCTCGCCTACCACGGCACCGGCGCGACCCGGGACGACCCGTGGTGGCTGGACTTCGCGGGTCAGATGAAGCTCATCGAGGAGCTCGGGTACGAGGTGGTGCCGCTCGGCCAGGTCGTCCGCCTGCTGGGGAGCGGCCGGCCGCCGGCCCGTCCGACCCTCGCCATCACCTTCGACGACGGCTACGCCAACAACCTCGAGGTCGCCTTCCCGGAACTGACGAAACGCGGCTGGCCGGCGACGGTCTTCATCGTCACCTCGTTCGCCGGGCGCCGCCCCTTCCTCCTGGCCGAAGAGATCGCCCGCCTGCCGGGGCTCGGCGTCGAGGTCGGCAATCACACCCACTCCCACCCCGACCTCCGGTCTCTGGACGGCCCGGCGATCGCCGCCGAGCTCGACGACTGCGGCCGCCGCCTGGAGCAGATCACCGGTCGCCGGCCGCGCCACTTCTGCTATCCCTACGGCCACTACTCGCCGGCCGTGCGCGCGGCCGTGGCGGCGAACGGTCTGGAGTCGGCGTGCACCGGGCGGGCGGGCTTCAACCCGCCGGGCGGCGACGCCTATACGCTCCGGCGGCTCACCATCGAGCGCGGCGAAGGGGCGCGTGAGCTCCGTCTGCGGCTGGCCGGCGGCTACGACTTCCAGCCGCTCTGGCGGCGCCGAGGAGGGTCGAGTCGAGGAGAGGGATAGAGGGCTGGCCAGCGGTCAGGGCCGCCAGGCGAACACGTGCCCTTCCATCAGTCCCCACTCCGCGGCCGCCCGGTCGTCGAAGTAGTCCTGGCGCGGCGGACTTCTTCTCGAGATCTTGGTCCGGAAGCCGCGCTCGCGCAGCAAGCCGACGGTGCGGGCGTTGGTGGGCTCGCCGGTGCCGCTCACCCGGGCGTAGCCCGAGAGGAAGAGACGCCGGGTCGACGGCAGCATCCGCTCCATCCCCTCAAGGACCTCGAGCTCCAGGCCGTTGACGCTGATCTCCAGGTAATCCACGCGCGAGATGCCGTTCTCGGCCAGGATGTGGTCGAGGGTGTCCACCTCGATCTCCTCGACCGCTTCGAAGGCCTCGCGCCCGACCTCCGACAGCATGTGGGCGTCGGTCTCCTCCAGGCGGCTGAAGATCGGCGCCTTCCCGACCTGGAATCTCTGCCGGCCCGGCCGGTTGAAAGCTCCCCGGTTGACGATCGTGACGTTGGTCAGCCGATTCGCTTCGAGCAAACCGGTCAGATCCTCCACCACGCGGGTGTCCGCCTCGACGAGCAGGACGCGGCCGGCCGGGCCGACGCAGCGGGAGAGCCGGGCCAGATTGCGTCTCCTCCACATGCCGACCTGAACCACCGTCTCGCCGCGGCCGGCCATCAGCTCGCGCGGCAGGCCGCTCCTGAGGGAGAGGAGCAGCGCCCGGATCCGGTTCTTCGCCTCCCCCTCCGGAACCAGGGCGTTGAGCCGTCTCAGGAGTGGCAGGAGGGCTTCGCTCTTGGCGGGCATCGGGCTGGGAACGCGTGGCCGATCGGCGGGAGCGCCAACAGTAGCACCTGCGTATACGATGCGGGAGCCATGGCGCGACTCCACCCGCGGCCGGTCGAGGGTCGGACCGATGACTGACCGGCCCTTCCGGACCCCCGATTTCATCGCCATCGGCGCCCAGAAGGCGGCCTCGACCTGGCTCTACGACTGCCTGGCGGAGCATCCGCAGATCTTCATGGGACCCAAGAACCGCGTTCGCTACTTCCAGCATCCCGAGTACAGAGCCGACCGCTGGGATTGGTATCTGGGCCACTTCGCGCGGGCCGACGAGGATCAGGCGATCGGGGACTCCAGGGTGGAGTACCTCTATCACCCGGAGAGCCCGGGGCTGATCGCCCGCCATCTGCCGGAGTGCAGGCTGATCGTCAGCCTCCGCGACCCGGTCGATCGGGCGCTCTCGGCGCTGCTGTGGGTCCAGCGACGCGGCCTGCTCCCCCTGGAGCCGCCGCAGATCGTGCTCCGCAAGGCCCTGGCCCGGCGCGGCCGGGAGCCCGAGAGTCCGCACGAGGCCCGCCTCCGGGACCTCCTGGACATGGGCCTCTACGCCGAGCAGCTCGAGCGTTACTTCGAGGCCTTCGACCGCGACCGATTCCTGATCCTGCTCACCGACGACGCCCGGGAGCGTCCCGAGGCGACGATGCGCTCGGTGCTTCGCTTCGTCGGCGTCGACGATGGCTTCCTCCCCCGCGGCCTCCATCGCCGGCCGCTCCGGGCGCTGGGCAGCCGCCTTCAGGTTCGCGCCGAGCGCGCCACCACCTGGCTCCCCGGCTCGCTGCGG
>JBFGLX010000058.1:0-14230 GCA_041575955.1 Thermoanaerobaculia bacterium | reverse complement strand
TGACCGAGGATACCGACCTGGAGATCGTCGCCCTGTCGCAGAACCGCCGCTTCTGGAAGCTCTACGACGCCAGCCTGGCTCGAGCACACGAAGAGGGATGGACGTCCCTCGAAGAGCTGTAGGCCGCTCGAGATCGAAGCCTCATTTCTGCCTCGAGGACGCGCGTCTCACGTCGAGCCGTGAACACACGTATGGCATAATGTATGGCATGTTCAAGACGACCGTCTACCTTCCCGAGGACCTGAAGGCCGCCTTGGAGCGGATGGCGGCCGCGGAAGGACGCTCGGAAGCGGAGATCATTCGCGAGTCGATCCGCGCGACCGTCGCCGGCAGGCGCTCGCCCCGCCCCAGGATCCCCCTCTGCGCGCGGGGCCTTGGAGATCCGACGGCGTCGGAGCGTACCGACGAGCTCCTCCGCGACTTCGGCTCGGAATGATTCTTCTCGACACGAGCGGTCTGCTGGCGGCGCTCTTTCCCGATCAACCGAGGCATGAAGCCTCGGCGCGAGCGCTCGTCGAAGCCGAGCCTCCCCTGCTGCTGACGCCGTTCGTGCTGGCGGAGCTCGATTACCTCGTGGCTCGCCTCGCGGGCGTCGATGTCGAGCTCGAGCTCCTGGCCGAGGTCGGGCGCGAGGCGTACAGCCTGATGGAGTTTGGCGCCCGGGACATCGCCGAGGCTCACCGGGTGATCGCCGCCTTTCGAGATCAGCGCATCGGTCTCGCAGACGCCTCGATTGTCATCGCGGCACGGCGCTCGGGAGCCTGCGATCTGCTGACTCTGGACGAGGGACACTTTCGAGTGCTCCCTGGACCCGACGGACAGCCCTTCCGCCTCCTGCCCGCCGACGCCTGAGAGCCATGTCAGGTCCAGCCTGACCTAGCTCCCGTACACAATGCACGACGTCGCCTTGACGATCAGGTAGATCCGGCGTCCGGGGGCAAGGGCGAGGCGCTCGCAGGCGCGGCCGGTGACGGTCACCGCCACCTCCACACCCGTGGCGCCGAGCGTCGCCGTCACCAGGCGCAGGACGTCCGACTCCTGGATCGAGCGGATCTCGGCGGCCAGGGCGTTGCTGGCCGAGATCCCGGCCGGCGGCTCGGTGGCGAGCGTGATCTCGCGCGACGAGATGCCGATCAGGACCTCGCTGCCGGCCGGCTGCTCGATCCGCCCGGTCACCAGCTCCACCCCACCGTCCCCGGCACCGATCCGCACGCGGCTGGTGTCGGAGGCGGTCTCGACCACCACGCTCGGCAGCACGTTCTCGAACTCGTGGTCGGGGGCGACGAAGGCGTCGAGCCGTCTCAGCATCCCCCGCACCGGCACGCTGCTCACGACCCGGCCCCGATCGAGGGTGATGACCTCGTCGCAGAGCGCCTGGACCTCGGCCGGCTCGTGGGTGACCAGCAGCATCGGCACGCTCGACTCCGCCCGCAGCCGGCGCAGGAACGGCAGCACCTCGCGGCGCAGCGGCAGATCGAGCGACGCGAGCGGCTCGTCGAGCAGCAGGAGGCGCGGCCCGGAGCAGATCGCCCTGCCGAGCGCGACCCGCTGCCGCTCGCCGCCGGAGAGGGAGGCGACCCTCCGGTCGAGCAGCGGCGAGAGCCGCAGGAGCTCGCAGACGCTGCCGAAGGTCGCCTTGCCCGCGCCGCCGCCATGCCACGACCGGGGGCTCCCGGCGACCAGGTTCTGCCGGACGCTCAGGTGCGGAAAGAGCAGCCCGTCCTGGGGCACGTAGCCGATGCCGCGGCGCTCGGGCGGCAGGTAGATCCCGCGCTCGCTGTCGAGCCACACCTCGTCGCCGAATCGGATGCTGCCCCGGGCGCGGCGGCGAGCGATGCCGGCGATCGCCTCGAGCAGGCTGCTCTTGCCGGCGCCCGAAGGTCCGAAGATAGCGGTCACCCGGGCCGCGCAGCGCAGCTCGACGTCCAGGTCGAACCGATCGAGCGGCACCGAGAGCCTGACTTCGAGAGTCCGGGCCAGGCTCATGTCCGGTGGCCATCCTCCGGGTGACCACGGGCGAGCTGCTCGGAGACCAGGATGGCGACAAAGCCGACGACCATCGCGATCGCCAGGAGCACGTGCGCCTCGCGCTCGTTGCCGACCTGCTGCGCGGAGTAGATCGCCGCCGCCAGCGTCTGCGTGCGGCCCGGGATGCTGCCGGCGAGCGTCACGGTCGCCCCGAACTCGCCGACGGCCCGAGTGAAGCCCAGGATCGTCGCCGCCAGCAGGCCGCGGCCGGCCAGCGGCAGGGTGAAGCGGAAGAAGGTGCGCACGCGGCCGTGGCCGAGCGTGCGGGCCATCATCTCGAGCCTGGGATCGACCGCCTCGAACGCCACCTGCGCCGTTCGCACCACCAGCGGCATCGCCATCACCCCGGCCGCGAGCACCGCGCCCTTCCAGGTCAGGATCAGGTCCAGGTCGAAGCCCAGCACCTCCCGGCCGAGCGGACCGCGCGACGACAGGAGCTCGAGCAGCAGATAGCCGACGGCGGTCGGCGGCAGGACCAGCGGCAGGCCGAGCAGCGCCGACACGATCCGCTTGCCCGGGAACCGCGAGCGGGCCAGCCGGTAGGCGACGAAGGTGCAGGGACCGAGGATGAGCAGGGTCGCGGTGCCCGCGACCTTGAGCGTCAGCTGCAGGGCGCTCCAGGTGCTGTCATCCATTCGATACCCCCGCCGCCCGGCTGAAGCCGTGACGCTCGAAGATCACCCTCGCCTCGTCGCTGCCCAGGTAGCGGACGAGGCGGGTGGCCGCCTCGCGCCGCGTGCTCTCGCCGGCTACCGCGGCAAAGTATCCTATCGGCGGCGCCAGCGAGTCGGGGACCTCGAGCAGCACCCGCACCCGATCCGTGCTGCGGGCGTCGGTGCGGTAGACGATGCCGACGGTGTCGTCGCGCGCCTCGACCAGCGCCAGGGCCGCGCGCGCGTCCGACGCCGGGGCCAGCCGCGGCTGCACCCGCTCCCACAGCGGCACGCCGTCGACCAGCACGCTCTCGAGGAGCGTCCGGGCGTAGCGTCCGGCCGGCACCGCCTCGGGATGTCCCACCGCCAGGTAGCGGATGGCGGGCGAGGTCAGCTCGGCCAGCTCGCCGACGGCGATCGGGCTGGTGCGCGCCGCGACGACCACCAGCTTGTTGGAGAGGAACGGCGTCGTCGAGCCGGGAAGCAGCAGCCCTCGGCGATCGAGATGGTCGATCCACAGCCGATCGGCGGAGAGGAAGACATCCGCCGAGCGCGGCGACGCCTCGAGCTGCAGGGCCAGGACGTTGGAGCCGGCGAAGTTGAACGCCAGCGCCGGGCCGCCGCGGCGCTCGAGCTCGGCCGCCTGATCGAGCATCACGTCGCGCAGGCTGGCGGCGGCGAAGACCATCAGCTCGGTGTCGGAGTGCGGCGTGCGCTCGCCACCGGCGCACGCCGGCAACAGCGCCAGCAGCGCCAGCGCCCGGCGCAACCACCAGCTACCCGTCATTGGCCGCTCCCCGGCGCGCGCTGGGCGGCCGGCCACTCGTGCGCGCTCACCGCGGCGGCAGGACCGACACCGCGCCGTCGATCCTGCCGGCCGGCTCGAAGCGCCGGCGCCGCCGCTCGTGCAGCGTGCCGGCGATCAGATCGGCGCTGCCCGCGGGCACCACCGTGAACGTCAGCTCGCGGCCGGGGGCCGCTCGCCCGGTGAGCTCCGAACGGGTCAGACCGGCGTCGTTTCCCGAGTGGAAGCGACCATCGGCCGCGCGGTAGATCCAGCTCCGCTCCCGGCCGCTCTCCAGGCCCCTGGCGACCAGCTCGACGACGCCGGCATCGGCCAGCTCGATCATGTCGCGGATCAGGGCGGACTGCTCCGCCGGGCCGCTGATCGTCGCCTGCCTGCCGACCGCGGCGTGGGCGTCCTGGCTGGCGGCGCCCGGCGGGTCGCCGGCCTCGACGCCGAGATCGGAGCCCGAGAACGCCAGCATCAGGGCGACCAGATCGGCGACCTCCTGGTCGCTGCGCACGTCGAAGATCTCGGAGCCGACGAAGCGCGCCAGCGAGTCGACCGCGCCGTCGTGGAAGAAGCCGAAGCCCGAGCGGCTCCGCTTCCGGGTGAACTCCATTCCCACCTTGTCGTAGGCGTTGCGCAGGTGCGGCACCTTGAAGCCGAGCTGCTCGGACGCGTCGTCGCCGATCAGGGTCAGGTTGGCCTCACCGTTCGGGCCCGCGGGGATGGGGCTGAACGAGCCGTCGAGCTCCGTCCTGGCATCGGAGCCCGCGCCGGTCGGCAGCGCGTGGCACTGGACACAGTGGATGCCGCTGTCGAGGCCCCGGGTGCGGAACATGTCGAGCCCTCGGACGGCGTTGCCGTTGGGCAGCCTGCCGCCCGCCCGGCCGAAGCGCCCGGTCCGGAACTGGTCGTCGAGCCTCAGGCTCGTCGGCAACGAGTTGTCGAGCCTCCGGAACGGATTCGGTGGGAAGTGGATGCTGGCGAGGAAGTTCTCGAACTGCTGCATCTGTTTCCGGCGCAGCTGGCGATCGTCGCCGAGCAGGCCGACGAAGGCGGGGTTGAACTCCTCGAGGCCCCGGCGATCGCCCCGCCAGTGGTGCGGCTCCTTACCGATGATGTCCTGCAGGGTCTGGGTGGTCATCGGGCCCTTCATCGGGTGCCATTCGTCGAACACTTCGACCAGCTGATTGCGCCCCGCGGCCGAGATCATCTCGCCGTCCGGCGCGCCCAGGTCCCAGGCCAGCCGGTCGGTCCGGGCGTCGACGTGGCACGACGCGCAGGCGACGTGGCCGAGCCCGGAGGTCTTGTGGGTGTCGTAGAAGTGGGGCCGCCCCTTGCGGATCGACCGGGGCGTCGGATCGAAGAACTTGATCTTCTGGACCTGCCGCGCCGCGTCCACGTCGACCACCGAGATCGTCGCCGAGAAGCGATTGAGGACGTAGAGCAGCCCCATCTGGTCGTCGAGCGCCAGGCCCGTTGGACCCTTTCCCACCCGGATGGGGGCGCCCGTGCGGGCGCCTGCCGCATCGATCTCGATGACGTTGTTGGAGCCCATGCCGGCGACCCAGCCGCGGCTGCCGGCGGCGTCCCAGACGATCGCCCGCGGATCGCCGATCGACCGGGTGCGCTCGCCCCTGGCGATCCGCGGCGAGCGGTAGTCCAGGTGCGGATTCAGATCGGCGAGCGCCGCCCCGCCGCGTCGCTGGATCGCCACCAGCACCCGCAGGAAGACGCCGTTGAGCAGCGGCTCGAAGCGCACCTCGTTGATGGCGTCGGTGCCGACCACCGCGACCCCGCCGTCGCCGGGGTTGACGGCCAAGGCCATGTTGATGTTCATCAGGCCCTCGCGGTACCTGACCTTCAGGCTGCCGGCGTCGATCTCGGCGACGTCCCGGTCGATCACGTCCCACCCGCGCACCCGCCGCGAGCGCTGGGCCTTGGCGCCGCTGACGAACTCGGTCCAATCGCCACCGTTGTCGTCCAGCCAGCGCTCCCGCCCGTCCTTCTTGACGATCAGCGACACCGGTGGCGGCGGCGGCAGGTTGCCGGCGATCGGCGGCTCGAACCCGGCGCCCGAGTTGGGCGGCGGGTTCTGCCCGCCGTAGGGTCCCGACGGGTCGCTGACCACGTTCGCGGGGATGGTCGGCCGGTCGGCGATGTCGAGGGCCCGGAAGCCGCCGGCCAGGACCGTCGAGCGGTTGCCCGATTCGAAGATCGCCGCGTACACCGTCCTGCCGTCCGGGCTGACCGCCAGGGCGCGCGGCTCTTCGGCGTCGATCTTCACCGTGCGCGGCGCCCGCGCCGGATCGTCGGCGGCGAAGACCAGAACCGCGTTCACCGCCGAGCACGAAACGAAGGCCCGATCGGGGGTGCCCGCGAAAACGACGTCGGCAGGCTCGTCGAGCGTCGGGAGCGTCGCCCGCACGCGCCGGGTGGGGAGATCGACGATGCTGACGCTGTCCGAGATCTGGTTCACCACCCACGCCTCGTCGTTCGAGCGGAAGCGCACCGAGACCGGGTCGAGGCCGACCGCGACCGTGCCGATCGGCCGCGGCCTGCCGTCGGCGACGTCGAACAGCAGCAGCCGGTGGTCCGCCGTGTTCACCACCGCGAGCGTGTTCCGGTCGGGGCTCAGGTCGAGCGGATGGACCTGCGGCGTCTCGAAGTTGACGAAGCCACCGGCGCCCTCGAGGGCCCCGGCGCAGATCGTGAACAGCAGCAAGACGACGGCGGCGGTGCGGGCTGAGCTCATGAGTCGGATCCGGACGCGGGACGTCTCCCGAGCCTACCCGATCGGGTCACCGATGCGCTCCACGGCGGATCCCTGTCCGTGCTCGCGGCCAGCTGTACTAGCATCGGCTCATGCCACCAGGCGAACCCGGCAGCAAGGCGCTCACCTACACGGACTATCTCAAGATCGACCAGCTCCTCGAGCTGCAGCAGCCCCGATCGGCGGGGCCCGAGCACGACGAGATGCTGTTCATCATCATCCACCAGGTCTACGAGCTCTGGTTCAAGGAGGTCCTGCACGAGATCGCGGGCGTGCAGCGGTCGCTCGAAGGCGGCGACGTGGCGGCCGTGCTGGGCACGCTCAAGCGGGTCCTGACCATCCTCAAGACCCTGGTCGGCCAGGTCGACGTCCTGGAAACGATGACGCCGATGTCGTTCAACTCGTTCCGCTCCCGGCTCGACTCGGCGAGCGGCTTCCAGTCGGCACAGTTTCGCGAGCTCGAGTTCCGCCTCGGGCGCAAGGATTCGCAGAAGCTCGCCGATCACCCGGAGGGAACGCGCGGCCGGCGGGCGCTCGACGAGCTGTACGGCCAACCGACGCTCTGGGACTCCTTCATGCGCTTCCTCGCCGCCCGCGGCTATCGAGTGCCCGAATCCGTCCTGGCGCGCGACTTTCGCGCGCCGATCGAGCCCTCCGAGGAGGTGCAGGCGACGCTGCTCGAGGTCTACCGCGGCGACCACATCCTGGCCATGGTGTGCGAGCGGCTGGTCGATCTCGACGAGGGCCTGCAGGAGTGGCGCTACCGGCACGTCAAGATGGTGGAGCGCACCATCGGCGACAAGCCGGGCACCGGCGGCTCGGCCGGCGCCGCCTACCTGAGAACGACGCTCCACCAACCGCTCTTCCCGGATCTCTGGCGGATCCGCGCCGCGCTGTGATCACCGCCGCCAGCGAGCTCTACTGCGAGCCCAACCCGCTCGCCGGACACTACAGCCGCTTCCGGGTGAGCGAACGGCTCCTGCTCACCGGCCACTCCCACCAGGCCTGGCCCGATCGGGCCTTCGAGGGCCAGAAGCGCGCCTGGCGAGACGCCGCCGAGCTCGTCGACGACAAGTGGGAGCGCGCCTTCGAGCGCGCCGACCGGGTGCGCGACGGCTACCGGCGGCTCCTCGACGACCCCGACGGTCTCTACTCGCTGAGCGAGAGCACGCACGACCTGCTGGTGCGCTTCCTGTCGGCCCTGCCCTGGCGCGAGCGCGACCAGATCGTCACCACCGACCAGGAGTTCTACTCGCTGCGCCGGCAGCTGGCGCGGCTCGAGGAGGAGGGCATCGAGGTCGTCAGGGTTGCCGCCGAGCCCGCCGACGGCGTCGGCGAGCGGTTGGCGACGGCGATCTCGGACCGCACCGCGGCGGCCTGCACCTCGACGGTCTTCTTCTCCAGCGCGCAGATCGCGGGCGATCTCACCCCGGCCGCCGAAGCCTGCCGGCGACACGGCGCGCGGCTGCTCCTCGACGCCTACCACCAGCTCAACGTGGTCCCGTTCTCGCTCGCCGAGCGCGGCCTGGGCGACGCCTACGTCGTCTGCGCCGGCTACAAGTACCTGCAGCTCGGCGAGGGTAACGCCATCCTCAGGTTCCCGCCCGACTGCGTGCTGCGGCCGGTGGCGACCGGCTGGTTCGCCGAGTTCGGCGAGCTGACCGCCGAGAAGACGCCGGGCCGGGTGCGCTACACCTCCGGCCCGGACCGCTTCGCCGGCGCGACCTACGACCCCACCGCGCACTACCGGGCGGCCGAGGTGTTCGCCTTCTTCGCCGAGGAGGGCCTCGGGGTCGAGCTGCTGCGGGAAGTGAGCCAGCACCAGATCGGCCTGCTCCGGGAGAGGTTCGACGCGCTCGATCTGGCGCCGGCGCTGATCGACCGCGACCGCGAGATCCCGCTCGCCAGGCTCGGCGGCTTCTTGACCCTGACCACGCCGCACGCGGCCGAGATCCACCGGCGGCTCAAGGAGCGCGGCATGTGGACCGACTTCCGGGGCTCGATCCTGCGCCTCGGCCCGGCGCCCTACCTGAGCGATCGCCAGTTGGAGCGGGCGATCGAGCTGCTGGGCGAGGTCGCGCGGGGTCTCTGACCTAAGGTGAGAGAGGGACCGAGGAAGAGAGAGGTGACCCGATCGAGCCGGCCCAGATCGCCCGCAGGGCGTCGTCCAGGTCGCGCTTCGGCTCCCAGCCGAGCGCTCGCAGGCGCCGGACGTCGGCGACCCGCAGCTCGGCGTCCGCCGGCCGGAACTTGTCGGGATCGACCTCGACCTCGATCTCGAGGCCGGTGATCCCGATCAGCCGGTCGAGCAGCTCCGCGAGCCGGTGCGCGCGGCCGGTTCCGAGGTTGTAGACGCCGCCCGCCGCGCCCCCCTCGAGCATCGCCGCGTAGCCCTCGACGGCGTCGTCGAGGTGGACGAAATCCCGCCGGACCTCGAGGTTGCCCACCCGCAGCACCGGCGCGGCCGACCCGCGCCGGATGTCGGCGAGCTGCCGGGCGAACGAGGGGAGCGCGAACGACGGGTGCTGCCCCGGGCCGATGATGTTGAAGCAGCGCGCCGCCAGGCCGCCGGCTGCGAGCACCAGCCGCTCCGCGGCGACCTTCGATTCGCCGTACGGGCTCTGCGGCGCCGGCGCGCGCTCTTCGGCGATCGGCTGTTCGTCTTCGGGCACCGAACCGTACACCTCGGAGCTCGACGCGAGCACGATCGGCACACCGCCCGCGGCCCGCACCAGATTGCCGGTGCCGGTGACGTTGACTCGATGGTATTCGCGCGGCCGGCTGAACGACTCGCCGACGTGGCTCAGCCCCGCCAGGTGCACCAGCCGGTCCGGCTCGAAGCGCCGAACGGCTTCGGCGAGCGCCGGGCGATCCAGCAGATCAATCCGGAACAGGTCGATGCCGAGCTCCGGCGCCGCGCTCTCGACGTAGGTGCCGGCGACGGCGTGCCCGCGCGCCACCAGCCCTGCGGCTAGCGCCCGGCCGACGAAGCCCGATACCCCGGTGATCAGGCAGCGCAAGGGGAAGGAAGAGCCGGGGTCATCTCGGGCGGTTGGCTAGTAATCCGTTTCGCGGGTGCCGCCGTTGAGGTCGAGGAAGGTGCCGATGTTCTTGAGCGAGATCGCCAGGCGAATCTCCTTGTCGTCGACCTCCGAGGTCATCAGCTGCCGGAACTCGAGCAGCAGCCCGAAGCACTGACCGAAGAACTCGAGCCGGTGGCGGTGCGCCTGGAGGATCCGGGTGACGAAGTCGTAGTTCGCCTGCACGCCGTAGCGGAGCCGCGACGGCACCAGCTCGATCGAAGTGTAGACCCGCGCCTGGTGGCTCGTCGTGTCGTCGGTTTCGGCGTCCTTGCGCGTGAACCAGGTCAAGCCGACCTGGTGCCTGCCGAACGCGGTGCTGCCCGAGATCTGGGCGGTGTCGATCGTGCTGAACAGCGTGCTGTAGGTCGAGCGGACCTCGAAGTTCGTGCGCAGCGAGGGCGTGAACCGGAAGCCCATCCCGATGCGGCTGTGCCGGCTGGACAGGCTCTGGTCCCTCGACTGCTGGAACGGCTGGTCCTTGTTCAGGGAAAACGCCTGGCTGAGCTCGAAGGCGATGATCTCGCGCGAGCCGAACGCCGACTCCTCGTCCGCCGGCTTGGCCAGCAGTCGGTGAACCAGGGAGTAGGTGATGATGCTCTCTTTCCGGACCCGGTCGATCGTGTCGAACTGGGGCACCCGCGTCTGATTGGACGGATCGCCGACGAAGTCGTAGGTCAGGCGCGGCTCGATGATGTGCTTGAACTTGCCGAAGGAGCCGATCTTCTTCTCGAAGATGCGTGAGAAGGACGGGCCGACGATCGACACCTCGCCGAACGGGAACGTCCGGGTCAGCGAGTCGCCGCTCAGGGCTCTGCGGTCGTCCGTGAGGCTGTCCTCGTAGTAGGTCAGCCGGGCGCCGGCGCTGGCCTTCACCGACAGCCACGGCCAGTAGGAGAGCGGCACGGTGAGCCGGGGGGCGAGGTCGGCGCGGCCGTAGCTCACCGTCTCGGTTCCCGGGCGCTCGGCCTGGAAGTAGTGCGCCGAGCTGGCCAGGTCGAGGTAGACCGGCAGGCCGAAGACCTTGGTCGACCGCAGGTCGTACACGATCTCCGGCAGCTGGCGCTGAATCTGGGTCTCCCCCCGGCTGATGAGGTACTCGAGCTCGTCGAGCGCGAAGTAGAACGAGTGCGAACCCCAGTTGCCGGTGAGGTAGGCGGTCGACTGCAGCCGGCGCAGGGCGATCTGGGAGAAGTCGCGCTCGAAGTCGCGGAAGTAGTCGAAGTCCGAGACCTGGATGAGCCGCACCACCCCCTTCAGGCCGGCCGGCAGGTCGTCGGACACGTGCGTCAGCGTCGCCTTCCAGCGCGTGTCCTCGAAGATCGGGTCGTCGATCGCGTAGCCCTCGAAGCGGCCGCTGGTGCCGGGGGTGGGCTGATAGCGCAGCTCGGCCCCGAGCCCCAGGAAGTCCTTGCCGTAGAGGTCGGCATAGAGCGTCGCGTCGTAGCTGTCTCCCAGGGTCTGGTAGTAGGCCAGCCCGAGGAGGTAGCCGCGCCGGTTGCTGTAGCCGATGTTCGGGAACAGAAAACCCGACTTGCGCTCCTGGTTCGACGGATAGAGCATGTAGGGGGCGTAGAGGATCGGCAGCTTCTTGACCCTCATCGTGGTGTTGCGGACGCGGGTGTAGCCGTCGGTGTTGATCCGGATGTTGCCCGACTTGAAGCTCCACACCGGTACGTCGCCGGAGCACGAGGTGACCACCCCGTCGCGGAGCACGTAGACGGTGTCGCCGGTCTTTTCGATCTCGGCGCCACGGAAGTAGATGTCGGGATCGACGTAGGCGGCGGCCTCCGTGAACTTGCCGGTCTGCGCGGTGACGTCGTAGACCATGGTCTCGGCCGTGATCCGCTTCGGTCCCTGGTCGAGGATGACGTTGCCGCGCGCGGTCACGATCTTGGTGGTCAGGTCGATCTCGACCCGGTCGCCCTGGAACTTGAGGTCGCCGTGGGCCATCTCGACCCCGCCGAGCGCGACCACGTAGTCCGCGCGCAGATACTCGAGGTCCCGGGCCGAGCCGCGGGCGGAGCCGCCGCCCGACGCGGCCGCGAACGGCACCTCGAAGCTGATGCGCCGGTCGGCGCCCGGCAGCCCGGGCAGGTCGAGCTTCTCCTCGGGCTCCTCGGGCTCCTCGTCGCCCTCCGGCTCGGCCGCGGCGGTCGACTCGGCGCTCGGCGCGGGCCCTTCGCCGGCGACCATCTCCTCCTCTTCGAGGACCGGCGATTCCGCCGGCTCCTGGGCGCCGGCCGGAAGCACCCCGAGCAGCAGCGAGAGCGCGATCAGCGAGCGCGCGGTCGTCAACCTTCCGGGCTCCTCTCCACCACCACGGCGGTCGCCTCGCCGCCGCCCAGGCAGATCGCCGCGCAGCCCCGGCGCGCCCCCCTGGCCGCCATCGCGTTGAGCAGGGTGACCACGATGCGCGCTCCCGAGGCGCCGATCGGATGCCCGAGGGCGACCGCGCCGCCGTGCACGTTGACCTTCTCGGGCGGCAGGTCGAGCTCTTTCTGAAACGCCATCGCGACCACCGCGAACGCCTCGTTGACCTCCCAGAGGTCGATGTCGGCCGCGGTCAGGCCGGCGCGCTCGAGCACCCTGCGAACCGCGCCCGCCGGCGCCGTGGTGAAGCGGGCCGGCTCCTGCGCGTAGGTCGCCTGGGCCACCAGGCGCGCGATCGGCCGCAGCCCCGCGCTCTCGGCGTGCCCGGCGGTGGTCAGCACCAGGGCGGCCGCGCCGTCGTTGATCTTGCTGGCGTTGCCGGCGGTCACCGAGCCGGCCTTGTCGAACGCCGGTCTGAGGGTCGAGATGCGCGACAGATCGACCCGGAACGGCTCCTCGTCGCGCTCGACGGTCAGCGGCTCGCCCTTGTCGCCCGGCGTCTCGACGGCGGCGATCTCGGCGGCGAACGCGCCGCTCTCGGTGGCCTGGCGCGCGCGCTCGTAGCTGCGTACGGCGAACTCGTCCTGCTGCTCGCGCGTGAACCCGTACTCCTGGACGCACAGCTCGGCGCAGCTGCCCATGTGGACGTCGCCGTACGGGTCCCAGAGTCCGTCGTGGATCATGGAATCGACCAGGCTGCCGTTGCCGAGACGAAGACCGGCCCGCGCCGCGGGCGCCAGGTAGGGCGCTCGCGTCATGCTCTCCATGCCGCCCGCGGCCACCAGCTGGTAGTCGCCGCAGCGCAGATCGTTGGCCGCGGTCATGATCGCGCGCATCGCGGAGCCGCAGACCTTGCCGACCGTCACCGCGCCGGTCGACGGTGGGCAGCCGGCGCCGAGGGCCGCCTGGCGCGCCGGCGCCTGACCGACGCCGGCGGTGAGCACGCATCCCATGTAGACCTGGTCGACGGCGCCGGGCTCGACGGCGGCGCGCGCGATCGCGGCGCTCAACGCGCGGCTGCCCAGCTCGGGCGCGGCGAGGCCTCCGAGGGCCCCCTGAAACGATCCGATCGGCGTCCGGGCGCCGCTCAGAATGACAATCTCTTGCATGAAATTTTCGTCTGGGATCGGGCGGCTTTCGGCAACCCGGATGGGCGCGATGCTAGCACAGGGTGCGCGGTTGACAGGCGCGGCGCCGGCGGCGAGAGTAGCTGCGAGAATGCCTTGCGCCCTGGCCATCGATTTCGGTGACAAGCGAATCGGAATGGCGCTCTCCGATCCCGCCGGGAGAGTCGCCGTTGCCCTACCCACGCTCCGCCGCTCCGACGATCGCAGCGCCATTCGCGCCATCGCGGAGATCGCCCGTCGCGAGCACGTCGAGCTCCTGGTGGTGGGCGAGCCCCGCAAGCTCGACGGCAGCCGGGGCGCGTCGGCCGAGCGCGCCGAGCGCTTCGGGCGCAAGCTGGCTCGGAGAACCGGCCTGCCGCTGCGCATGATCGACGAAGCGCTCACCAGCCGCGAGGCCGAGCGGCGGCTGCGTCTCGCCGGCGTCGATTTGCGCAAGCATCCCGAGCGGATCGACGCGCTGGCGGCCCAGCTGCTGCTCGAGGAAGCTCTCGGTCTGGTCGAATGAGAGCTCTGGCCTGGCTCGGGCTCGTCGCGATTCTCGCGCTCGCCGTAGCCGGCGCCGCCTGGTGGGCGCACACCGAGCTGCACCGCCCGTTCGCCGCCTACGGCGATACGGCGAAGCTGGTCGCGGTCGAGCCCGGCTCGAGCGCCACCGAGATCCTCGATCGGCTCGAGGCCGAGGGCGTCCTGGCCAACGCGACCCTGGCGCGCCTCTACCTCGTGTACGCCCTGGGCGAGCCCTCCCTGAAGGCGGGTGAGTACCGCTTCGATTCGCCGCTCTCGACGCCGGAGGTGCTCGAGCGGTTGGTCTCCGGCGAGGTGGTCACCTACCGGGTCACGGTGATCGAGGGCTCGACGGTGGCGGAGACCGCTCGCCAGATCGCGACAGCCGGCTTCGGCGATTTCGATCGGCTCGTGGCCGAGATGGAGGACCCGGGCAGGATCGCCGATCTCGATCCCGCCGCCGAGGACCTCGAAGGCTACCTCTTTCCCGACACCTACACCTTCACTCGCACGGCCACCGAAACAGGGATCGTAGACGCCATGATTCGAGCCTTCCGAGAACGGCTCGAGCGCGACCTGATCCCCGCCGGCCTGCGGCCCGAGCCGGCCGCGCTGCGTGAGCTGGTGACGCTGGCGTCGATCGTCGAGAAGGAAGCGGCGCTCGACGACGAGCGACCGATCATCGCCGGGGTCTACGCCAACCGCCTGCGGCGCGGCATCGCGCTCTATGCCGACCCGACGGTGATCTTCGCCCTCAAGCGCCTCGGCCGCTGGGACGGCAACATCCGCAAGCCCGACCTGCAGATCGATTCGCCCTACAACACCTACCGCTACGCCGGCCTGCCGCCGGGGCCGATCTGCTCGCCCGGCCTGGCCAGCCTGCTGGCGGCGCTCGAGCCGGC